>JAGBLC010000010.1 GCA_017635615.1 Prevotella sp. | reverse complement strand
GCTGACGGTAGGCATGTCAAGGTCGAACTCTACATGAGGCTGCTGCGGTGTTCCTCCAATGTTCATCAGACAGTCGACACGCACGTTGTTCGACGAGAAGCTGCGACCTATCTGCAAGTCGGAGAGAGCCACGCCGTTGACGGTGTAGAGAGCGTTCAGATTGAGTGTTGCGAGATAGGGGTCGCCTCCGAAGACGATGGCGCTGCCAGGCTGGAACGCGAACTCCTTCTTCATCAGGTTCTGGATGGTCAGCTTGTACGAACCGTGGTCGATGAGATAATTGCCGAACATATCGAACGAACCTTTATTATAATAGGTAGCACGGATGGCACCCGTACCGTTCAGCGCGATGCAGTCGCCACTCTCGCGATCCATCAGTACGCGCAGCGTGCATTCGGGCGTAGCATTGATGAGGAAGTTCAGACGTAGGTCGGAAGCGTCGTTTCGGGGTGCGGAGGTGCGAAGGTGCGAAGGTGCGAGATTACTGTTATCTCGAGGTGCGAGGTGCGAGGTACGAGGTACGAGATTACTTTCAGGCCCTTCAATACTATTCTCGCCCAACGTACCTCGTACCTCGTACCTCGAACTATCGCCTCTTGACTGCCACGTGATAAACTCACGGTTGGTGATGGCATCAGGCGAAGCTGCGTTATACTCAATGAACGAACCCTCTTCGGGCGTAACGTTGATGTCGAAGTCTATCGTCCCTCGACGCCCGCGGATAGCACAGTCGCCCGTGCCGTAGACTGTTCCGAAGAAGGTACTCTCGCCATAGTCGTGGAAGTCGTAGCAAAGCAGGTTCTGCGCTTTGATATCAATGTCGTAGGTCAGGTTGGTCAAAGCCTGGTGGTGCAGGGCTCCGTTGACGATGCCGATGTTGCCCCTCTGGTCGCGGATAGTATCGTTTTGGAAGATAATCTCGTTAGGAATGAGCCTGATGGTATCGTTGCGTAGCACGTAGTGGGTGTTGAGACTGGTGATATCGAGCTCGCCATCAGCAACGGCCTCGCCCGCCAGGTTGATTTCACTCAGGTCGCCAGCCAGACGGAGGTCACCCGTTACGCTCACCGCCACATTGTCCATAAAGCTGCCGCAGAAACTCTCTAAGAACTCGGCCCGTGCCCTGCGCGGACGGATAGCGAGGTCGATGAAGTGTTTCGACGGTGAGATATATCCCTTGACGAGCGTCTGCCCGTAGCCCGAGTCTTCCGGTTCGTCGGCATGGGCATCGATGTCTATCTGCTTTTCTTCTCTGTTCCATCGTGCTTTGGCAAAGAGTGTCCCCAAGCGCCCCTCCTCGAAGGTGAACTGCCTGACGCTGATATCGGCATAGGCATCGGGCTGCCGGAAGGCCGACCGCACACAGGCTCTGCCGCTCACCTTGCCGCCGAACTCCACGGCGTGGAAGTTGACCATATTGGTGATGTAGTTGACGTCGACGTCGCTCAGGTCGACGACAAGCGAATCGCTGCGATGCTCGGTGGCCTTTCCCTGCACGATGATGTGCTGTCGGTTGTGGGCTACAGCAAAATAGTCGACCACCAGGTTGTTCTTACTGTAAAGTATGTCCGATGGCTCCACTTGCCATGCCGTATCACCCATCTGTATTTCCGAGGGGTGCACACGGATATGGGCCGTCTGCTCCCCTCGCTCGTTACGGAATAGCTCGGTAGTGCTGAGCAGTCGTCCCTTCATCGGTCGCTGCTGGTGATCGTCCCAGGTGATAGCAGAAACAATCTCGTTGCTGCCTGCCTGCGCTTCCACCTGCACATCGAGTTTTCGGCCGTTATCCATCAGTTTGGTGAGGCTCGTCTGCGCTTCGAGCTGACCGTTCCCGTTGGTGGTCACACTGGTCACGACGTTCTCGTACGGACTGCCGTTGTAGAAGAAGTAGGGAGCCAGGATGTCGACGAACATCTGTTTGTTGTAGTCGTTGATGGTGCCGTCTATCACCAAAGGCTTGTCCAGCGAGAGGGGAACATCAAAGAAGGCCTGCAGCCAGTCGCTCCGCCGGATGTCGGCATGAAGGGCGAAGCTGTTGTTGCCCGAAGGTTGCACCTTTGGCAGTCCGGGCAGCATGGGCAGCTTTTGCGAGAGGAAGTGGATGATGCTTTCCGACAGTGTGCTATAGTCGTACCGCCCTCGAAGGGCCACCTGCCCAAAGTCGCTATCGATGGCCAACGAGCGGTCTGCTCCCTCCGACGTGGCATCTACCACCAAGCGGTCGAGCTGGTAGTGATGGTCGGGGCCTGCCATGCTGAACTGCCTGATGAGCAACGAGCCGTTGGCATTGTTCAGCGAAGAGCCTTTCAGGTCGGCCTCCATGTCGGCCTCGAAGAAGGTGTCTGGATATTGCTGTGTGAGCCCAATGGCATTCGGATTAAACCGGCGAACAGTAGCCTGAGCGACGACGGCCGGTTCTTGTGCGCTGAGGTCGATGGTACCGTCGAAATCAAGTTGGGCATTCGGATCGTCTAAACTGAAATGTCCTTCCATCGTTTTGTTCAACAGCCTTCCATCAATAGATAAGTTGTTGAAACGATAGGATTTGACATCAAAATCAGTAATTTCTCCTTTTACACTCAGCTCATCCCCCAAAGGCCATGACCCTTGCGCTGTCAGATGCGCAGAGAGCATCCCAAACAATTCGTTGTCGAGCAGGCGACCCATATCCACCTCGGTGGCTTCCACCTGTCCGCTGAAGGCTTGGTCGTGCGTCTCGGCTTGCAGTTTCAGTCGGCCGGCATCGGTCGTCAGCATACCGTCGGCCGACAGCCGACGAGTGCCATATTCGGCATCGCCCTGCCAATGGATACTGCCCAAACGGAGCAGTTCGGCAGGAAGCTGAACCTTGGCCGACGACAAATCGTCGGCTATCTCGGCAAGGGCTTTCTCGCTGACGGTCAAGTCGGCCGAACGGGCTGCCGCCATCGTGGCACTCTTCGCTTCGGTGTCGAGCAATACTTGTTGCGCCTTGAGCGAGATGCCTTGATTGTTGGTTGCAACTGAGAGGTTGGATATCTGATGTTTATAGCGGTTGCCATTGACATCCATGGAAAGAACCAGAGGTCTGTCAAACGACTTGACAGAAGGCACAAAAGGTGCCAGTTCCGATGGCATTATATTGGCATCCTTCACCTTGGCCCGATAGGTCATCGTGCGCATATCGGGTGCACCGTCTTTCCATTCGTAGTGAGCCTCTGCCTGCTGGACAGCCAAGCGGGTGCGAGGCAGGGCAAGTTCGAAATCGCTCAGCACGGCTCCTGTGCTGTCAGCTTTCAGACGGCCGGTCAGCGACCTGAGGTCGATGCCGGAAGCTTCGCTCATCGTCAGCTTCTTCACTTGCGCGTCAATCTCGCTGTTGGTCAGCCGATGCAGCACGATGTGGGCACTCACGTTGCCGATGTCGAGATGGGCTGTATTGAAACATCCGTGAGTGGGTGGAAGGTCAAGACGATCGAACTTCACGGCACCATGACGAATGATGAGCGAGTGGATGCTCAGGTCGAGTGCCGACTTCTTCTGGTTGTCTTTCGACGACAGGGAGTCGAGCACAAACTGGAAGTTAGGCTTCGACCGGGCATCTTGCTGATAGAGCTTGGCCTGCACGCCGAAGAGCTGTACCGACGAGATGTTGACCTTCCCTTCGAGCAAGTCGATGATATTGGCCTTTGCCGACAAGCGCGAGGCTTGAAGCATCTGCCGCCCCGACTGGTCATCCATCTGTACATCATCGACAACGATACGGTTGAAAAGTCCTATCTCCACCCTACCGACGCTCACCTCCGTGCCCAGTTTAGCGGATAGAGCTTGTGCGGCCTGCGAGCCAATCCACCCCTGTACTGCCGGTATCTTCAGCAGCACAAATAGGAAGGCATACAGTCCGACAATGGTCCAGAGCACTCCTTGTACGATTCGCTTAAGTGTTTTCAAACGGTGCAAAATTACAAAGAAAAACAGAAACAGCAAACAATTCTTACAACAATTTATAATAATATGTCATTATATTTTGTAATATTCAAAAAAAATCATACCTTTGCAAGGCAATTTGCAAATCATGATTTCAAAATAAATATTTTTCAATGGCAAATGTAATCAAGTTACGTAAAGGCCTGGATATTCATCTTGTTGGTGCAGCCGAGCGAATCAAGCGACAGCCGGCAGGTAGCGGTATGTTCGCACTGGTGCCTGATGGCTTCGTCGGAATGGTTCCGAAGGTGGTTGTCAAGGAGGGTGATCATGTCCGGGCGGGGGATGCCTTGTTCGTGAACAAGCAGTGTCCCGATGTACGGTTTGCCTCGCCTGTGAGCGGCACGGTGACGGCCGTAGAGCGGGGTGAACGACGCAAGGTGCTCGCCGTGAAGGTGAAAGCCGACGCCGAGCAAGAGTACGCTGACTTCGGACGGAAGGATGTCGGCTCGCTCAACGGCCAACAGGTGTGCCAAGCACTGCTCGAAGCCGGACTCTTTGGATATATCGACCAGCTGCCGTATGCGGTCTCGACAACACCCGACACAAAGCCCAAGGCCATCTTCGTCAGTGCTTTGAGAGACAAGCCTTTAGCAGCCGACTTTGAATTTGAACTTGAAGGCAACGAGACCGACTTCCAAACGGGTCTGACCGCACTCTCGAAGATGGCGAAGACGTATCTCGGCTTCGGTGCTAAGCAGACCGCTAAGGCTCTCACTGAAGCGCGCAATGTAGAGCTGACGGTCTTCGACGGCCCGTGCCCGGCAGGCAATGTGGGCGTACAGGTGAACCACCTCGCCCCCGTCAACAAGGGCGAAGTGGTTTGGACGGTAGACCCCTCGGCTGTCATCTTCTTCGGACGGTTGTTCAATACGGGTAAGGTTGACCTCCGCCGGACAATAGCTCTCGTGGGGAGCGAGGTGAACGCCCCGGCCTACTACGACGTGCTGGTGGGCCAGCGTATCGGCGATGTCACCGACGGCCAGCTGAAGGAAGGCCGCCACCTGCGCATCATCAACGGCAACGTGCTGACGGGCAAGGCCTGCACGGCCGACGACTTCCTCACGGCTCACACCTCCGAGATAACCGTTATCCCCGAAGGCGACGACACCGACGAGATGCTCGGATGGATCTTGCCACGCATGAATCAGTTCTCGACCAGCCGCAGCTACTTCTCGTGGTTGCTCGGCAAGAAGGAGTATAAGCCCGACGCCCGTGTGAAAGGCGGCAAACGCCACATCATCATGAGCGGCGAATACGACCGCGTACTGCCCATGGACATCTATGGCGAATACCTCATCAAGGCCATCATCACAGGCGACATCGACCGTCAGGAGCAGCTCGGCATCTACGAGGTGGCCCCCGAAGACTTTGCCCTGGCCGAGTTTGTCGACTCCTCTAAACTCGAGTTGCAGGCCATTGTCCGCAAAGGTCTCGACATACTGCGTAAAGAGAATGCATAATGTTCAATGTTCAATAGTCAATGTTCAATGAAAGCATTAAGAAATTATCTCAATAAGGTGAAGCCCAACTTCGAGCCCGAAGGCCGTCTGCATGCCTTCCGCTCGCTGTTCGACGGCTTCGAGACCTTCCTGTACGTGCCCAACACGACGGCTCGCAGCGGCGTGAACATCCATGATGCCATCGACTCGAAGCGCATCATGTCGATGGTGGTCATCGCCTTGCTGCCCGCCATGCTGTTCGGCATGTACAACGTGGGCTACCAGAACTATCTCGCCGCCGGCACCCTGGCTGGCGCATCCTTCTGGGCGCTGTTCTTCTACGGCTTCCTGGCCGTACTTCCTAAGATTCTCGTCTCCTACATCGTGGGCTTGGGCATTGAGTTCGCCTGGGCACAATGGAAGGGCGAGGAGATACAAGAGGGGTTCCTCGTTTCGGGCATCCTCATCCCCCTCATCATCCCCGTCAACTGCCCGCTCTGGATTCTGGCCATCGCCGTAGCCTTTGCCGTCGTTATCGGTAAGGAAATCTTCGGCGGAACGGGCATGAACATCTTCAATCCAGCCCTGCTCTGCCGAGCCTTCCTCTTCTTCGCCTATCCCACGAAGATGAGTGGCGACCAGGTATGGGTGGCCAACGAGAGCATCTTCGGTCTGGGCAACACCCTACCCGACGGCTTCACATGCGCCACACCGCTCGGACAGGTGGGTGCCGGAACGGATGTCACGGCACCGCTCTGCGACATGATTACGGGCTTCATCCCGGGCAGCATCGGTGAGACCAGCGTCATCGCCATCGCCATCGGTGCCATCATCCTGCTCTGGACCGGCATCGCTTCGTGGAAGACCATGCTCAGCGTCTTTGTTGGCGGAGCCCTGACGGCCTGTCTCTTCGAGTCGGTAGGCAGCACACCGCTCCACTGGTACGAGCACCTCGTGCTGGGCGGCTTCTGCTTCGGTGCCGTCTTCATGGCCACCGATCCTGTCACCTCGTGCCGCACCGAGTCGGGCAAGTGGATCTATGGTCTGCTCATCGGTGCGATGGCCGTCGTCATCCGCGTGATGAATCCCGGCTATCCCGAGGGCATGATGCTGGCTATCCTGCTGATGAACATGTTCGCCCCGACCATCGACCATTTCGTGGTGGAGCGCAACATCTCTAAACGAATGAAGAGAGGCGGCAACTCTTAATTGAAAATTGATAATTGAAAATTGAAAATTATGAGCAAGCTTAATACAAATTCGAACTCGTACATTATTATATATAGTGCGATACTCGTCGTCATCGTGGCCTTCCTGCTGGCCTTCATCTTCAAGGCCTTGAAGCCGATGCAGGATGCCAACGTGGCGCTCGACGTGAAGAAGCAGATTCTCTATTCGCTCAACATCCGCGGACTCGACGGCCAGCAGGCCGAAGCCAAATACGCTGAGGTGGTGAAGGAAGAGGCGACCGTAGCCGACAAGACCTACTATGTCTGCAACGTCGGCGGCCAGAAGAAGCTCGTATTCCCCCTCAAGGGCATGGGCCTGTGGGGCGGCATCTCGGCCTTCGTCTCCGTCAACGACGACCTCAACACCATCTACGGAGCCTACTTCAACCACGAAGGCGAGACGGCCGGACTGGGTGCAGAGATCAAGGATTCGCAAGAGTGGCAGGAACGCTTCCAGGGCAAGAAGATCTTCGCCGACGACGGCTCGCTGGCCATCGGTGTGGTGAAGAAGGTGGAGAACCCCGCGTCGGAGGTCGACTGCGTCACGGGTGCCACGCTCACGAGCAACGGTGTGAGCGACATGCTCCGCGAAGGCCTCAACGCTTACATCGAGTTGTTGAAACAAAACAAATAGAATGGTAAATCAGTAAATAGTAAATCTGTAAATTGTCAATTACTATGGCTCTATGGAATAAGCAATACAAAGAGGCTCTCTGCAATCCGCTGAACCTCGACCACCCGATACTCGTACAGGTGTTGGGTATATGCTCGGCCCTGGCCGTCACCTCGCAGCTCAAGCCCGCCATCGTCATGGGCTTGGCCGTCACGGTCATCACGGCCTTTGCCAATGTCATCATCTCGCTCATCCGCAACACCATCCCCAACCGCATACGCATCGTCGTGCAGCTGGTGGTGGTGGCCGCTCTGGTCACGATCGTGTCGCAGATACTCAAGGCTTTCGCCTACGATGTGAGCGTGCAACTCTCTGTCTATGTCGGACTGATCATCACCAACTGTATCCTCATGGGACGCCTCGAAGCCTTCGCCATGCAGAACAAGCCGTGGCCCTCGTTCCTCGACGGCATCGGCAACGGACTGGGCTACGCCATGATTCTCGTCATCGTGGGTGCCTTCCGCGAGTTCTTCGGCCGCGGTTCGCTGTTAGGCTTCCAGATCATCCCCGACAGCTTCTACGACCTCGGCTACATCAACAACGGCATGATGACGATGCCCGCCATGGCACTCATCCTCGTGGGCTGCGTCATCTGGGTTCATCGCGCTTACTTTTATAAGGAGAAATAAGATATGGAACACGCAATAAGTCTTTTCTTTAGGTCGATTTTCGTCGACAACATGATATTCGCCTTCTTCCTCGGCATGTGTTCTTACCTTGCCGTGTCGAAGACCGTGAAGACGTCACTCGGACTCGGACTGGCCGTCACCTTCGTGCTGCTGGTCACCGTACCCGTCGACTATCTCTTGCAGACCAAGGTGCTCGGTCCCGACTGCCTCGTTGAAGGAGTCGACCTGAGCTATCTCTCGTTCATCCTCTTCATTGCCGTCATCGCCGGCATCGTGCAGCTTGTCGAGATGGCCGTCGAGAAGTACAGCCCCTCGCTCTATGCCGCACTGGGCATCTTCCTTCCGCTCATCGCCGTCAACTGCGCCATCATGGGTGCCTCGCTCTTCATGCAGCAGCGCATCCTGCTCGACCCCACCAACACACAGGCCATCACCAGCGTCTGGGACGCTATGGTCTACGCCGTCGGTTCGGGTATCGGCTGGACACTCGCCATCGTCTCGCTGGGTGCCATCCGCGAGAAGATGCAGTTCTGCGACGTTCCGAAGCCGCTGCAAGGCTTGGGCATCACGTTTATCACAGTAGGCCTCATGGCAATGGCTATGATGTGCTTTAGCGGACTAAATATATAAAAAAGGTATGGGACAGTTTATAGCATATAGCATCGGAGTATTCCTTATCGTCATACTCCTTTTGGTCGTCATCCTGCTCGTGGCGAAGAAATACCTCTCGCCCAGCGGCAATGTCAATATCGAGATCAACGGCGACCGCACCATCAACGTGCCGCAAGGCTCCAGCCTCATGGCCACGCTCAACGAGAACGGTGTCTTCCTACCCTCTGCCTGTGGCGGGAAAGCCTCGTGCGGACAGTGTAAGGTGCAGGTGCTTGAAGGCGGCGGCGAGATTCTCGACTCCGAGAAGCCCCACTTCACCCGTAAGGAAATCAAGGCCAACTGGCGCTTAGGCTGCCAGTGCAAGGTGAAGAGCGACATGAAGATACACGTCGACGAGTCGATCCTCGGCGTCAAGGAGTACGAGTGTACGGTCATCTCCAACAAGAACGTCGCCACGTTCATCAAGGAGTTCAAGGTGCAGCTGCCTCCGGGCGAGCACATGGACTTCATCCCCGGCTCGTACGCACAGATCAAGATACCGGCTTTCGACTGCATCGACTACAACCAGTACGACCGCGACCTCATCACGCCCGAGTACGTACCTTCGTGGGAGAAGTTCAAGATGTTCGACCTCAAGTGTAAGAACCCCGAACCCACCATCCGTGCCTACTCGATGGCCAACTATCCCGCCGAGGGCGATGTCTTCATGCTCACCGTGCGCATCGCCACGCCTCCCTTCAAGCCCGACCGCTCGGGATTCATGGAGGTCAACCCCGGCATCGCGTCGTCGTATATCTTCTCGCTGAAACCCGGCGACAAGGTCATCATGAGCGGACCGTTCGGCGACTTCCATCCCCACTTCGACTCGAAGCGCGAGATGATCTGGGTGGGCGGTGGTGCCGGTATGGCCCCGCTGCGCGCACAGATTATGCACATGACGAAGACGCTCCACACCACCGATCGCGAGATGCACTACTTCTACGGTGCACGCGCCCTGAACGAGGTGTTCTATCTCGACGACTTCCACGGACTGGAGAAGGAGTTCCCCAACTTCCACTTCCACCTGGCCCTCGACCGTCCCGACCCCGCTGCCGATGCTGCCGGCGTGAAGTACACCCCGGGCTTTGTCCATCAGGTGATGTACAACACCTACCTCAAGGACCACGAGGCCCCGGAGGATGTCGAATACTATATGTGCGGTCCGGGCCCGATGTCCGCCGCCGTCGTACAGATGCTCGACTCCCTCGGCGTAGAGCCCGAGTCAATCATGTACGACAACTTTGGAGGATAACGCCTCATACATATATTTACCAGATTCTCAGAGGTGATTCCCCTGCCCCGCAATTCTTCGGTGGCAGGGGATTTTTTGTGCCGTGATTAGTGCATGTGGAATCGTTTTCGTGATCGCAAGATTCTTGTTCTGCTGATGTGACAATATAGGAATTTGTTGTTCAGTTGATGCGCCAACGTAGGAGGTCACGCTTCCCAGCGTGACACCTGCCACTTATGCGCTGTTGCGAAGCAAGGATGCACCGCCTCCTACAGGTGCCACTTTGTACCACCCTCGAGGAGGCTTTGAGGGCCGTGTCGTTCGTTGGGATACTTACTCGGAACCCTATACATCATAGATAGGTAGTTCTTCGATAGGCAGCGGCTCCTGACAGGCGAAGCAATCTGCCTGAGTATCTTCTGCCTTTACGATATCGGGTATTTTCCTACGGTAAGTTCCATAGGTCTCCATACTACCTATCTCAATGCTGCGAGCCTTGCTCATAGCAGCAAACTCCTCCTCACGCTCTATACCAAGAAATCTGCGTCCCAGCAAATTGGCAGCAATGCCTGTAGTACCGCTACCGGCAAACGGGTCGAGAATCCATGCACCAGGCTTAGTTGATGCCATTATGATACGACTCAACAATGCCAACGGCTTCTGCGTAGGATGTTTGCCGCATGACTTCTCCCAAGGTGCAATGGCAGGCATGCGCCATACGTCGGTCATCTGTTTGTTGTCGTTGATGTGCTTCATCAACTTGTAATTATAGTAATGAGGCACCTTTTTTGATTTACGCGCCCAGATGATGAACTCTGTAGAATAAGTGAAATATCGGCACGAGATGTTAGGCGGTGGATTTGTTTTTGCCCATGTGATGACATTCAGAATCTTATAGCCCAACTGTGTCAGGCTGTTGGCCACGCTGAAAATGTTATGATACGTTCCCGAAATCCATATCGTGCCATTACCCTTCAACTTCTCTCGACACAGCGACAGCCAACGCATGTTGAAGTTGTTGATTTCCTCCTGCGACATCGATTTGTCCCAGTTGCCCTTATCAACACACACCACCTTGCCACTCTGAATGCTGATGCCGCCACTCGAAAGGAAATAAGGCGGGTCGGCAAATATCATGTCGAACTTGAACGTGAACTGCGGGAGCAGCTCGAACGTATCGCCATGAAGCAGGTTGAAGGTGTGGTTAGGAGAGCGATAATAGGGTTTAATCATGTTTCATTTGTGATATGAGCGAATTGATGCTTGTAAGGTTAAAAACGCTTGGAATGGTGTTGTAGGCCTCCTCCAGTTTGTTTCGGGCAGATTTCCACCCAACACCATCGGTAATCCAAACAAAGTCGAAGCCATCAACAGAGTTTACTTTGGGCGCAAGCTCCGTGTATGCGCGGGCAACTTCATTAAGTTTTGAGCCACCTCCGCTGTAGAAATTTACCTCAATCAGATATTTCTTGCTCTCAGTCTCGACAAGAAAATCAAATCGTTTCTCGTCAGTGCCGAGCACCGACGACAGTTCTGGAAACTCTGAAGAATACACTTCCTGCCGGAAGGAGATACCGTTTTCTGCCAGTATCCGCGCAACAGTTCCTTCCATGATATGCCCGCTGCGATTTTTGCGCGCATTTGTGTCAAGACCGGTCTCAATACCGAAAACATAATCCACCAGATTCTTGATGCGACGAGAAATAAAGATTTCGGCAAGCCCCGTTGCACTTAAGAAATGTACAACCATCTTCGGTGAAGCGAAGAAGCTTTTCAGTAGAACGACATTCCCATCATCGTCTACGACAAGCTTTTTGCCTTCATCTCTCACGGCAATCAGTATTCCAAGCACCTCAAACACTTTTGGGTCACGCTGCCATATATCGGCAACGCCTCTGCAAAGGTCTTCTTTACCGATAAGGTAATTCAATGTATTCAAACTCATTTCTACCTCAGCAACTTTCGCTGATATCTTATCGAAGTCACAGAAGAAATCGAGCGTTTGGTTAGTCTCTTTCAATTGAGACATGAACAAATTGAAGTCTTTATTCATAATTCTTGATTAATAGTTCGGTCAGTTTTCCCCGTTTTGCAGGATTGGCATTGATTGAACGGGATGCGAATACTCGGCTGATATGGTAGTTGCGGTAGAGTTCTTCAAAAAAGGTGTCTTCAGGATTCTTTGCCGAGCAGTCCGCGTTGCTTTGCATCCATAAACAATCACGACTGGACAATTCATGACAGTATGTTGCCAACCGTCTTTGGTCGTCGTCGTTGAAGTCCCCTTTGGCATAAGCCGTAAAACTCGATGTGGCATCGAGAGGACGATAAGGAGGATCGAGGTAAACGAACGTCGAGTCATCAACATCATTCAGAGTTAGAGTAAAGTCTCCTTGGCATATCTCCACCTTGGCCGAATTTAATAATTCGCTGTCAGCCCTCAAGAGCGAGGTGTTACAAATCAAAGGATTGGCATATCGCCCAAAAGGAACGTTGAATGCACCCTTGCCGTTGACCCTGTACAGCCCGTTGAAACAAGTCTTGTTAAGGAAAACCAGTTGCGCCGCACGTTCCGTTTCAGTCCCGTCGTGCTGATTATATTTTTCGCGAATATCATAGAACACCTTGCTACGATCTTCCTGATTCTCGATGGCCAAATATTTTTTCTCCATCTCTGCCAGACGAATAATCAACGATTCCACATTGTCTTTGATTGTTCGATACGTCAGGATCAAGTCTTCGTTGACATCGTTAATGACGGTTTTCTTGATATTACCGAATCGCTGCAGCATATAGAACAACATTGCGCCGCCTCCCACAAAGGGCTCTATGTAAGTGAACGGCTCTTTGCTGATTTGTATGGGCAGATGTTCCGACAGCTGGCACAGAAGTTGCCCCTTGCCTCCTGCCCATTTCAGAAATGGTTTTGCTTCTTTGCTCATGGCTCTTTTGTCATTGCTGCGGACAAAAGAAAGCGTACCCTCTTCCGGTTCCACCACTTAACGAAGGCCGTCCACCACAGATGCCTGTACAGAGAGGTGAAAAGGAAGGGGTACGCCTATACAGCATAGGCGTATCCTCATCCTCAGAGACTCTCTGTAACTACTGTTAGTTTGGTGGACTGTTTTCGTTAAAGTCTCTTAGAACTTAGATACTGCTATCTAATTCCACAATGTTTTGCCAGTACTCATGATGATGAGCAAAAAAGCGAGTGCAAAGTTAATCAATTATCTCGACAACACCAGCATTTCGCCCTGCTTTTTCATCTTTTTGCACTGATTTCTGTTTCTACGTAGTCGGAAGCATCCAAAATGACATCACAATTTCGGTACATCTGCCAAACCGTTTCAACAGCATCATCTTCATTTTCTGCTTCGATTTCAACGATACGACTCAGTACTTCTGTTATTTCTATTCTGAACTTCTTCATACGTTGTGCAAAAGTACAAAATAACCGTGATAGTCGTGCAAGAAGATCAAACCTTAACAAAAAAGATCAAATAAGATCAAAGTTGTTTGCCCGTGTCAAAAAGATCTGCGACCTTTGCCGAAAAAGTAATGAGATTTTTAATTCACCAACCGTAGGCTTCTGCTTAGCAGAGGTTGTAAGGTGAGAGAAAAGACTGTATCCCTCTCAATACTGTAAATAATCTGTGAATTATCTTGACAAAACATCATCAACCTTTTCGGACATTCTACAGGAGAAAAAGCTGCGAAAAGAAGGTTTTGGCAACAGAAAATGGTGATTCGAAGGGTCACAGACCAACACTTTGGATGTCAGATGCGGCATATTGGTGCCTGATTTGCCGCAGATTGCTTTGCAATATGACGCAGATTACGAACCAAAATGACGCATATTGCTCACCAAAATGACGCATATTGCATCCAAAGGAAATGCGCTTTCAGCACTGTCACCGTGTAACATTATGATAATCACCCGTTTATGCAAAATACGAAATACTGCGATATTTGCGGCCAAACACCTTCTTGCTTGCAAATAAGCGATTCTCGCATAGGGTGTTTTATGAATTATTTTGACAAAGCGCAACCTGCTCCCCCGCGTTCAGCCGCACGTTAGAGGCAATGTAGGAGGTCATACATGCGCTAATGTAGGAGGTCACGCTTCCTTGCGTGACACCTGCCACGTATGCGCCAATGT
>JAGBLC010000152.1 GCA_017635615.1 Prevotella sp. | reverse complement strand
CTGCTATTGCAGAGCAGGTCTCTGCCGATTACGATGAATTGATGGAGTCAGCCATCAATGGGAACAAGCACCTGAAAGTTCTCTTCGAACCATATTTGATGGAGAAACAGATTGCCTAAAAGTCAAATGCTAAAGTTGAGATATTTAATTCGCCCATCCCTAAGAATAGCTCCATAGAATGTATCTTTATGCAGCGGAGCCCTAGCGGTGTCCCCCTGTAAGACTTGACCTTTGTCGCCACGTTTCCTCGTGTGCTTCTTCATGTTGTCCTTGGAATAGTGAGCGATGAGCAATTCGTTCTGAATGTTCTTGATGTCGCTGACGAAGGTAGGCCAGGGCTTGGGGAACTGCGCCTTGTCGATAGACTGCCCCCATCGGTGAGCCTCGTCTTGGTGGTAGTATTGTGCCAGCCGGTCGTACTCACTCTTACCGATACAAGCGATGGTGATGGCATCGATGCAGTGGTGCACATGGTTGACGCGTTCTTTCTTGGAATACTCTTCCTGAATGCCCCATATTTTCCGGAAGTCGGAAGTGGCGATGCCTTTAACGATATATACATGCTTGAAAACCGATTTCAGATAAAGGCGTGCATAACGGGAGATGACGCTGATGTCGGTGCCTTGCCTACGGGAGAAGCCTTCTGGCACTTGCGTCATCGTGAAGCGCTGGTATTTGCCTCGCCAATAGTCGCGTTGGAGCGATAAAAGATGTCGCCGACGGATGATACTGTCTTTCTCTTCTTTCGAACTCGCGCGACTGCCTTTCAGGCGCCTGATGCGTCGGTCCAGTTCTTCGTAGGTCTCTTTCCATGCTGCGATACGCTGCAGGATTTCCTCATGGTTAGCCAAATCAGAAGGGAGCTGGGCTTTTTTCACCTCTCGGTTGAACTTGCTGTTACAGAGAGTCAGATTGGCCTTCGTGCTGTCGCCTCCCGCACTCTGCGGCACAGTGTGTTCGATGTCGTATTTGGGATTAGCCCCCAGAAAGTCAGCCAATTTGATTTCTTCACCCGTATAGAGACATTTATGGTTTTGTTCTTCCCATAACTGGTATTTCAGAATATCGGTATCGGAAACCTCTTTCTGCCCAAACTCTTCTATCTTCTTTCTGCAGGCTTCCCTGTCTCTTTCGTTCTCGCGCTGATAGTCTTGAATGGCTTTCCTGCGGTTGGCATCGTTAAGATAGCGAGAGAACTCTATATGTACTACAGTGTTCTCGTCTATCTTCCCTTCCTTCAGTAGGAGGTTGACCACCTTGCGCAGTCGGAACATCGAGTGCATGGCCATCGGGTTGCGCACACTACTGATACGTGGCGACCCCAACTGATATACGCCATCTTCATCAGGCTGGACATGAGGATAAAGGTCGATCATGGAAGGATGGTATAGCTTCTTGAGCTTTTGTTCCTCGACATGGTATCGCTCACGCAGATAGTCCTTGATGCAACCTTCCAACGTTCGGCTGTCGGTACGTTTGTCGTACGACAACATTACATTGATGACATTCTCTATAGCAGCCTCTCGTGTTTCCCTAATTCCCCATACATGACTCGGCAAGACCTCGACAAGATTGGCGAGAAAAACAGCCTGCGAATAAATAAGGCCATAGTCTTTCAGATAGGGCAATATCTTCTTGATGGCTTTCAGGCTCAGAGCTGCGTAGTCTGAAGGCAATGTGATTTTGCTAAACTTCTCTGCCTGCGTGTCATCAAGTTGCAGACGACTCTTGGCGAAACCCTTCAGTTTCTCCTCGTCGTCGAAAAAGAACAAGGCGTGCCAGATGTCGTTCAGAATTTCGGTTCGTGACTTCCCGTCGGCCAATGTATAGACTTCGCAAACAGCATCTAACCAGTCGGGGCCGAAGATATCCTCCAGCTGGGCATTGACGACACTGCCCGAAACCGACACGTCCATCTGATAGTTGAAGCGGTAGGGCTTGGCTGCCTCGTCGCCATCGTAGCAGTAGTTGTTCTTGCCCGCCAGTTTCTTGGCAATATCCTCGAACAGGAATGTTTTCTTCGATTTGCGCTTAAACAGGGGGATAACCAACGATTTCTCCTCTTTCGTGAGATACCGCAACTGAAGGTCTTGGGGTGTCTGCATCTTGATGCTGTTCAAGAAACTCAGCATCCTGAAGTCTTCGTATAGCGGATGGGAAATAGGACAACGTGCCTTTCCCTTTTCGAAGGTGCACACGCCGACGGTTCCTTTCTGCGACTTCAACGGACGCTGCGTAAAGATGGCGCGCTCCAGCTTCTCGACAAGTGGGGCAGGAAGTTCTTGCTTCTCGCAGATAGCATGAAACTCCTTCAAGTAGTGATCCTTACGCGATGTGTAGTGCGACCGAATCTTTTCTCCTCTATTATACAATTGGTAGAAGTATTCGCCAAGATAGGTACACCCTGCTTCTTCCATCGCTGCCGTCAAGTCGGATATGCCTTCTTCAACTGTACCTGCCGACTCCTTAGCGGCTTCTTTACGGTTGCTCAAGAACCCACGACGTTGGTTCAGGTGATAAAGAGCACGTCCTAAAATATACCTTTGTGTCTGGTCGGACAAATCCAGCTTCTGTGTCAGACAAATGTAACGGAAGCGATACGGATTGACGCACTCCTTGTCGTCGGTACGTTGCCAAGCCATGAAATCGTCGTTCATGGGATACTTCTTCTTCAATCGCCATAGCCGCAAATCGTTCTGACTCAGCGGAGGACACAGGTCGTTGTCGATAAGAACAGCCAGCAACCGGATTTTCCTTACTTTACGTCGCCAGTAGTGCTTTCTCACAGACCGGTGTTCGGTTCGTTCTGCTGCTTTCGACGATTCGATCTCTATCTTGACACCTTCTGCAAAGATGTTCGTTCCTTTTTCTAACAGCTTATATTCACTATCATTCTTTTCCACAATAGCCCACCCAAGGCTGTTTGTGCCAGTGTCTATTCCTAAAATTCTTTCCATGAATATTAAAGTTTGATAAATTCGGGTGTAAAGATACTATATTTTTTTGATACAACCAAACTTTTTCGTAACTTTGCATCGTAAGATTCCTACATCTTATCACAATAAGGCCTATGGCCGAAGGGTAAAACCTATGCTCCCGCTTCGGTGGGAGCTTTTTTATGAATATATGTTTACCCTGTGGGGATAATTAAGGAAAAGGCAGGAAATCACGCAGATGCTCCAAAAGGAAAGAGGGGAAAACTGCGAAATCGCTTGCTCGCTGATTCGTTATTGCTACAAAGCCACGCCGATATTTCCGAACCTGCAAATAATCCGGCATCCTTTAACTTCTTACCTGGTTTGTTAAGAATACGGAGTCCTTTCCCTCATCCTAATTGTTAAAAACGATGCAAAAACACAGATTTCCCTTGCCATTACACTTGAAAGTGAAATATTTGTCGTATATTTGCAGCGAAATAAGACAAATACAATTATGAGCGAAGCCGAATTAGTATTAGTGGAAGAAGCAAAGAAATGCACTCTTTACACCATTCAGTTCCTCTCGGAGGATGAAACAGAGTTTGAGCAGTTTTTCAACAAGTTCAAAGACGACGTTGAGTTCAGCCCTGACTTAATGCGCATTGTAGGCTTCCTTGGCAAAATCGCCGATTTCGGAGCCTTGGAGCGATATTTCAGGCTCGAAGGCAAGATGAGCGACCACGTTGTTGCATTGCCTACCGTACAGTCGAAGCTACGTCTCTATTGTCTGCGCCTTTCCGACAGGATTCTCGTTTTGGGTAACGGTGGCGTGAAGAATACGAAGACCTACGAGGAAAGTAAGGAGCTGAGCGGCTATGTGCTGACGCTTCAAAACTTCGACCGCCTGATAAAAGAAGGCGTAAAAGACGGCACAATCATAGTGTCTGAAAATAAAATAGAAACTGATAAAACGTTTGACCTATGAAGACGATGAAGACCCCATTCAAACAGATGTTGGCGGCGGTGCCTTCCGACATTCAGCAGGAGGTGGACTTGGAGTTTGCCATCTCTAATCGTATCCATGAACTGATGGTACAGCGCGGCTTAACGAAATTGGAGTTTGCTCAGGCCCTTGGCAAGCGTCCCAGCGAGGTGACAAAATGGCTCAGCGGCCAGCACAACTTCACCATCCGCACTTTGTCGGCACTCTCGGAGTTTTTCGGAGAGTCGCTGGTGCGTGTCTGTTAGTTCCATCTCGGCATGACAACATAATTTTGACTATAAGTTGTGCTTTTGCATCTTAAGATTCCTACATCTTATCATAATAAGACCTTCATGGCCGAAGGGTAAAACCTATGCTCCCGCTTCGGTGGGAGCTTTTTTATGAATTATGGATATTAAACGCTACAAACAGAAGATTTCATCGATGTTGACGCCTGTGATTTCGGCAATGTCCTCAACGGGATATCCTTTTGCCTTCATCTTGCGTGCGTATTCGATGTTTATCTGGAGCTCTTCGCTTGTAGCTTCATAGTTATCAGCCTCGGATTCCCATTGCTCCCAATCAGTCTCGGCAAGGTAACGTTGCACCTGCTGTCGAAGGGGAATCATATCATTGACGGCAGTATTGTAGAGTTCCTTGTCGTCAATAGAGGGTATGTGCACTTGTCAGCTATCAATGCTTCAAGCGAAAAGCCTTCAATAAGCATCGTCACATTGCCGGATTATTCAACTATATCTTCCAGCCTTCCCCTATCCCTCGCTCTTTCTCTCATAAATCAGCTTTTTATCACGGTTTGCACTTTCTGCGGCATACGGGCGTAGTGAGCCATCAACGACCAAATCGACTTTCCGACCAAGCAGTTCCTGCAAGTCCATCAGCATTCCTCCATGCGTGAAAAGGGTGAAGGCTTACCTGAATAGTCGGGCACGAAAAGGATGTCTACATCGCTTCTTGGGGTCTCCTCTCCACGGGCGAAAGATCCAAAGAGCCAAGCTTTCAGGACGGGTTGTGTCTTGAAATAGTCGGCTATCAGCTGGGTCATCATTTCTTTACTCATAGGTCAAAAACTTAATCATTGCCTGTATGTCGCTGCAAATATAATAAAATCCCGCAGATTCTCCAAAGAAAAGAGGGAAAATCTGCGGAAACATTTATTTGCTGATTCGGTGAATACTGAAAAATGCCGCCAGGCGGGATGGCCAGGCGGCATTGATAAATATTGGAAATGCGTAGTCGAGAACTATAGGGGGATTAGTCGTCGAGGACTGTTTCCTTCTCGGTGAAGTCAAGCACATTCTTGCGGTTGGCCTGGATGCGCTCGTACTCTTCCTTCGAGCCTACAATAATCTTCTCGAACTCGCGCAGACCTGTTCCGGCGGGGATGAGGTGTCCGCAGATGACGTTCTCCTTCATACCGTCGAGCGTGTCGACCTTGCCCTTGATGGCAGCGTCGTTGAGCACCTTTGTCGTCTCCTGGAAGGAGGCTGCTGACATGAAGCTCTTTGTCTGCAGGGCGGCACGGGTGATACCCTGGAGAATCTGCGTCGACGTGGCGGCCACGGCATCGCGCACCTGAACCAGTCGCATGTCGCGACGCTTGAGCATCGAGTTCTCGTCGCGCAGCTTGCGGGCCGTGATGATCTGTCCCGGCTTGAGCGTTTCGGAGTCGCCGGCATCGGTGACCACCTTCTTGCCCCAGATACGGTCGTTCTCTTCGGCGAAGTCGAGCTTGTCGACAATCTCCTGCTCGAGGAAGGTTGTGTCGCCCGGTTCGTTGATCATCACCTTGCGCATCATCTGGCGTACGATGATCTCGAAGTGCTTGTCGTTGATCTTCACACCCTGCAGGCGGTAGACGTCCTGCACCTCGTTGACGATGTATTCCTGAACGGCGGTGGGACCCTTGATGGCCAGGATGTCGTTGGGCGTGATGACACCGTCGGAAAGCGGTGTTCCAGCACGCACAGCATCGTGTTCCTGCACAAGAATCTGCTTACCAAGCGATACGAGGTACTTACGCTGGTCGCCGGTCTTAGACGTGACGATAATCTCGCGGTTACCGCGCTTCACCTTGCCCATGGTCACCTCACCGTCGATTTCTGATACGACTGCGGGGTTAGACGGGTTGCGGGCCTCGAAGAGCTCCGTGACACGCGGCAGACCACCGGTGATGTCGCCAGCCTTGGCGACGGCACGCGGAATCTTGACGAGCGTGGTACCAGTCTTGACCTCCTGTCCGTCTTCCACCACGACGTGGCCGCCGATGGGGAAGATGTAGGTACCGACCACCTGTCCGTCGTTGTCAAGCACATCACACGTCGGCACGAGGTTCTTGTCGCGGCTTTCGGTGATGATCTTCTCGGTAAGACCCGTGGTATCGTCGGTCTCTGCCTTATAGGTAGAACCTTCCACGACATCGCGGAACTTCAGTGTTCCGGCATATTCGGTGACGATGACAGCGTTGAACGGGTCCCAACGAGCCACAAGGTCGCCTTTCTCCACCATGTCGCCCTGCTTGAAGTAGAGCGAGCTACCGTAAGGTACGTTGACAGTAGAGAGGACGATGTTGGTATGGGGATCGACGAAACGAGCCTCAGCCAGTCGGCTGACCACCATCTGGCACTCCTTGCCGCCCGTCTCACCTTCCTCAGTGAAGGGCACGACACGCAACTCGTCGAACTCGATGCGGCTGGGATTCTTGGCAACGATAGAGGCGTTGGCAGCGGCATTACCGGCCACACCACCAGCGTGGAACGTACGGAGCGTCAGCTGTGTACCGGGTTCACCGATGGCCTGAGCGGCGATGACACCAACGGCCTCACCCTTCTGCACCATGCGCTGGGTGGCCAGGTTGCGTCCGTAGCACTTCATGCAGACACCCTTCTTGCTCTCGCAGGTGAGCACCGAGCGAATCTCGACGGTCTCAATGGGAGAGTCTTCGATGGCCTGAGCGATGGGCTCGGTAATCTCCTCGCCGGCAGCGACAAGGAGCTTGCCTGTTGTCGGGTCCACTACATCGTGAACCGACACACGACCGAGGATGCGCTCATAAAGCGTAGAGATGGTCTCGTCGCCATTCTTCAAGGCCGAGCACTGCAGTCCGCGCAGCGTTCCGCAGTCTTCCTCGGTGATGATGACGTCGTGGGAGACGTCTACCAGACGACGTGTCAGATAACCGGCATCGGCCGTCTTCATAGCCGTATCAGCCAGACCCTTACGGGCACCGTGCGTAGAGATGAAGTATTCGAGTACCGACATACCTTCCTTGAAGTTGGAGAGGATCGGGTTCTCAATGGTACCACGTCCTTCGGCACCAGCCTTCTGCGGCTTGGCCATCAGTCCGCGCATACCGGCGAGCTGCTTGATCTGGTCCTTCGAACCACGGGCACCAGAGTCGAGCATCATGTAGACGGCGTTGAAGCCTTGGTCGGCCTCGGTCATCTGTTTAAGCAGCACCTCGCCCAACTTGTTGTTGACGTGTGTCCACGCGTCGATGACCTGGTTGTAGCGCTCGTTGTCGGTGATGAAGCCCATGTTATAGTTGTCGGTAATGGCCTGAATCTCTTCGTTTCCCTTGTTGACGAGCTCTTCCTTCTCCTTCGGGATGATGATGTCGTCGAGGTTGAACGACAGTCCGGCCACGTAAGCCATGCGGTAGCCCAGGTTCTTGATACCATCGAGGAACTCGCATGCCTCGGCGAAACCGACGTGGTTGATGACGTTGGAGATGATGTCGCGGAGCGACTTCTTCGAGATAATCTCATTGACGAAGCCTACCTCCTTCGGCACGATGTCGTTGACGATGACACGACCGACGGATGTCTCCACCATGTGTTCGTAGGGCTCGCCCTTTTCGTTGATATCGGGCACCATGACGTTCACCTTGGCGTGAAGGTCGCACTTGCCCTCGTTGTGGGCAATGATGGCCTCTTCGGGACCGTAGAAGGTGAGTCCTTCGCCCTTGGCTCCCGGACGGATCTTCGTGATATAGTACAAGCCGAGCACCATATCCTGCGACGGCACGGTGATAGGAGCGCCGTTGGCAGGGTTGAGGATGTTGTGGCTCTGGAGCATCAGGATCTGTGCCTCGAGGATGGCCTCGTTGCTCAAGGGGAGGTGGACAGCCATCTGGTCGCCGTCGAAGTCGGCATTGAAGGCCGTACATGCCAGCGGATGGAGCTGGATGGCCTTACCCTCGATGAGCTTGGGCTGGAAGGCCTGGATACCGAGACGGTGAAGCGTCGGGGCACGGTTGAGCAGCACGGGATGACCCTTCATGACATTCTCAAGGATATCCCAGATGACCGGTTCGCGGCGGTCGACAATCTTCTTGGCCGACTTCACGGTCTTGACGATGCCGCGCTCGATGAGCTTGCGGATGATGAAGGGCTTGTAGAGCTCGGCAGCCATCAGCTTGGGCAGACCGCACTCGCCCATCTTCAGCTCAGGACCGACGACGATGACCGAACGGGCAGAATAGTCGACACGCTTACCCAGAAGGTTCTGGCGGAAGCGGCCCTGCTTACCCTTCAGCGAGTCGGAGAGCGACTTCAGCGGACGGTTACTCTCGCTCTTCACGGCCGACGACTTGCGCGAGTTGTCGAACAGCGAGTCGACAGCCTCCTGCAGCATACGCTTCTCGTTGCGGAGGATGACCTCGGGAGCCTTAATCTCCATCAGTCTCTTCAGACGATTATTGCGGATGATGACGCGGCGATAGAGGTCGTTGAGGTCGGATGTGGCGAAGCGACCACCGTCCAGCGGCACCAAGGGGCGCAGCTCTGGCGGTGTGACGGGCAGTATCTTCATGATCATCCACTCTGGGCGGTTGATGTTGGCACTGCCGCGGAAAGCCTCGACCACCTGCAAACGCTTCAACGCCTCGGTCTTACGCTGCTGCGAAGAGTCGGTGTTGGCGCGGTTGCGCAGTTCATAGCTCAGCGAGTCAAGGTCGAGGTTGACCAGCAGGTCGTAGATAGCCTCGGCACCCATCTTGGCGATGAACTTGTTGGGGTCGGTGTCCTCAAGGAACTCGTTGTCCTTGGGCAGGTTGTCCATAATCTCGATATACTCGTCTTCGTTGAGCAGGTCGTAGACATGCGAGCCGTTGATCTCATCGCCTTCGCTGTCTTTCTTGCCTTCCAGCACACCCGGCTGGATGACGATATACTTCTCGTAATAGATAACGGCGTCGAGCTTCTTCGTCGGTACGCCGAGCAGATAGCCAATCTTGTTGGGCAGGCTGCGGAAGTACCAGATATGTGCCACGGGCACGACGAGCTCGATATGGCCGGAACGTTCGCGGCGCACCTTCTTCTCGGTGACCTCAACGCCACAACGGTCGCAGACGATACCTTTATAGCGGATGCGCTTGTACTTGCCGCAGGCACACTCGTAGTCCTTCGTCGGACCGAAGATGCGCTCGCAGAAGAGTCCGTCGCGCTCGGGTTTATAGGTGCGATAGTTGATGGTCTCAGGCTTTGTGACCTCACCGAAACTGCTCTCCAAGATTTCCTGTGGCGATGCCAGTCCGATGGTAATCTTGGTGAAATTACTCTTTATTTTGGAATCTTTCTTAAAAGCCATAATTCAATTGCGATTTTCTAATTAACGATTTACAATTTCAGTTTAGTCGAGAGTGACGCTGAGACCGAGGCCGCGCAGCTCGTGGAGCAGCACGTTGAGCGACTCAGGAATACCGGGAGTGGGCATGGGCTCGCCTTTGACGATGGCCTCGTAGGCCTTGGAGCGACCCACCACATCGTCCGACTTGATGGTCAGGATTTCTTGCAGCACATGGCTGGCACCGAAGGCCTCAAGGGCCCAGACCTCCATCTCACCGAAACGCTGTCCGCCGAACTGTGCCTTACCGCCGAGGGGCTGCTGCGTGATGAGCGAGTACGGACCGATGCTGCGTGCGTGCATCTTGTCTTCGACCATGTGGCCGAGCTTCAGGAAGTAGGTAATACCCACCGTGGCGGGCTGGTCGAAGCGTTCGCCTGTCTCACCGTCGTAGAGGTGGGTAGAGCAGAGACGCGGCAGACCGGCCTTGTCAGTCCATTCCTGCAGGTCCTCAAGCTTGGCACCGTCGAAGATAGGTGTTGCGAACTTCACGCCGAGACGCTTACCGGCAGCACCGAGGATGGCCTCGAAGATCTGTCCGAGATTCATACGCGACGGCACACCCAGCGGGTTCAGGACGAGGTCGACAGGACGGCCGTCCTCGAGGAACGGCATATCTTCCTGACGTACCACCTTCGACACGATACCCTTTTTGCCGTGACGACCGGCCAGCTTGTCACCGACACCGATCTTACGCTTCTTGGCCACATAGACCTTGGCCATCTGGAGGATGCCCGAGGGCAGCTCGTCACCGATGGTGATGGCCAGCTTGCGGCGCTTCAGCTCGGCATCGAGGAGCTTGTATTTCTTGATATAGTTGACGATGAGCTTCTGGATGAGCTCGTTCTTATGCTCGTCGTTGGTCCATCCGCCGCTCTGGATGCCGTCGTACTCGAGGTTGCGCAGCGTAGCGATGCCGAACTTGCTTCCCGTCGGGATGATTTCAGCACCGGTGTAGTCCTTCACACCCTGCGACACCTTGCCGCGGGTCAGCTTCTGCAACTTCTCGACGAGGATGTCACGGAGATCCTTGACCTTGGCTTCGTATTCTTCATCAATCTTGGCCAAGACGATGCGGTCTTGCTTCTTCGACTCACGCGTCTTGACGGCACGCGAGAAGAGCTTTTTGTCGATGATGACACCCGTTAGCGACGGATTGGCCTTGAGCGAAGAGTCCTTCACGTCGCCGGCCTTGTCGCCGAAGATGGCGCGGAGCAGCTTCTCCTCGGGCGAGGGATCGCTCTCTCCCTTCGGCGAGATCTTACCGATCAGGATGTCGCCGGGCTCCACACGTGCACCGACACGGATGATACCGTTCTCGTCGAGGTCCTTGGTAGCCTCTTCGCTGACGTTGGGAATATCGGAAGTGAACTCTTCCATACCACGCTTTGTCTCACGTACATCGAGCGAATACTCATCGACGTGGACGCTGGTGAGGATATCGTCGCGGACGACACGCTCGTTGAGCACGATGGCGTCCTCATAGTTGTAACCCTTCCAAGGCATGTAGGCCACGAGGAGGTTGCGACCCAGAGCCAGCTCGCCGTTCTCGGTGGCGTAGCCCTCGGTGAGGATGTCGCCACGCTTGACGCGCTGTCCCTTCTCACAGATAGGACGCAGGTCGATGACCATGTTCTGGTTGGTGCGGCGGAACTTCGGGATGCGATATTCCTTCAGGGCCGGTTCGAAGCTGACGAACTCCTCGTCTTCCGTGCGGTCGTAGAGGATGCGGATGGTGGTGGCATCGACATATTCGATGGTGCCATCGCCCTCGGCGGTGATCATCGTGCGCGAGTCCTCGCACACTTGCTTCTCGATACCCGTACCGACGATAGGAGCCTCGTTGTGAAGCAGAGGCACGGCCTGGCGCATCATGTTCGATCCCATCAGTGCGCGGTGGGCATCGTCGTGCTCAAGGAACGGGATGAGTCCGGCAGCTATAGAAGCGATCTGCTGTGGTGCAACGTCCATCAGGTCGACATCGCTTGGCGGAACAACGGGGAAGTCGGCATCCTGACGGCACTTCACCGTCGTGCGGATGAACGTTCCGTCTTCGTTCAGCGGAGCATT
>JAGBLC010000151.1 GCA_017635615.1 Prevotella sp. | reverse complement strand
GCTTGTCTCTAAGTCGCAGAATGGTGATTCAGCAAGGCGGTATGCTCGAACTGGCTGATACACCGCGCCAAAGGCTACGGGTAGGCGAGCAAAGCTCGGGAATGGGATGCCATGTCGCTTTTGATCTGTCACTTCAGACACTCTAACGACAAACTCAATATGTGAAAATAACGTTTATTCAGCGGTGAAATAAGTTTTTTTGCATTTCACCGCCAAATAAAAGCTTTTTTGCCCCATCCATTGTTTCTTTGAAATCATGGACAGACGAACTCATAAAGAACTACGACTTTTCAATATTGATTGGCAGGGAGCCACTCCACCGCATGCTTTTGGCGTTTGCGGTGCAAAAGTATAAAAAAATGAGGAAAGAATTATGATTTTAACACTTATTTTTTGGCGTGTTTTTGGCGTGATATTAAAAATTGATTTATATCAAATTATCATTATGCTTATATTGATTAATTTCTGTTTCTCTTGTAATTCAAGTATTTATGTAAAAGTATAACAAAAATGATAAATTTCAGTCTCAATACATGTTGGCGCCTCAACCCGACCAAAGGTCAGATGGAAGTTGCTAAGATTCGGCAACTTCCATTTTTTATCAGTAACTTTGCACCCTGAATGATATCATAATATACGTGTGCAATGAACGTTATGCTATCCGGCTGACCGAACTTCAGCCAGGCAATCTTCAATGGTAGCAAGGTGTATGAGTTTCATAATTGATAAAAAAACAATTTTCTTATGGTTGTTCGGTTTTTTTTGTTTACCTTTGCTCGCAAAAAGTAAGATATAATGGCGAACAAGATATTTTTCCCCTTGGTGATGTTGCTGTTGCTTACCTGCTGCACGCAACAAGAAAAGGTGTACCGCATCGGTGTGTCGCAATGCTCGTCGGGGCAGTGGCGCGAGAAAGTGAACCGTGAGATACAGGGTGCGCAGCACCTGTACGAAGAGAATGTACAGGTGAGCATCGCCAACGCCTTCGACGATGCCGAGCTACAGGTTCGGCAGATTGACAGCTTGGCGGCGACGGGCATCGACCTGCTCGTCGTAGCCCCGGCCGAGTCGTCGCCGATAGCCCCTGCCATCGACCGTGTCAGGCAGCGGGGCATCCCCGTCGTATTCTTCGACCGCAAAGCCGCGACGGACAAGTACACCGCCTTCATCGGAGGCGATAATGTAGAGGCGGGCCGCACGATGGGGCTGTATGCTCTGGCCTTGGCTTCCACCCTTCGCCATCATCCCATCCGCATCAGCGAGGTGACGGGGTCGATGAGCACATCGCCCGCACAAGAGCGCCATCAAGGCTTCGCCGAGGCTCTCGCCTCCGAACCCTCGCCTTCTCCTTCGCGCGTGGAGACTGGGAGGGGTGTAGTCTATACCTGCACCGAGAGCGACTGGACATCGGATGGAGCCTACGAGGCCGTGAAGAAGCAGATAGAGGCTGGAGCGGTTCCCGACATCGTGTTCTGCCACAACGACGGCATGACGACGGGTGCATGGCGTGCTATCGAAGAGGCGGGTCTTGCCGACAGGGTGAAGGTGCTGGGCATCGACGGTATGCCCGACGAAGGCATCGCCTATATCCAGCAGGGTCAACTCTCGGGCACCTATATCTATCCTACGCACGGCGAGCAGATTGTGCGTCTGGCGCTGAACATACTGACGGGAAAGCCGTACGTCCGTGAGAATCGGTTGGAGGGGATGATGGTGACTCCCGAGAATGCCGACATCACCGCCCTGAACAGCCACGAGCTGTTGCGGCAGAACGAGCATCTCATCACAATCCATGACAAGCTGGAGAACTATTTCGGGCTGTATAACACGCAACACAAGCTGTTGGTGGCGAGCCTGATGGTCATCGTGCTGCTCATTGTGGCCGTCGCAATGGCCTTGGGCGCTTATCTGCAGACGCGGAAGGCGACGCATCAGCGACAGGCGATGAACGAAGAGCAGACCCTCTTCTATACCGATGCCAACCGTCGCAAGCTGTCGGGAATCTTCATCGAAGCACAGGAGGACTTGCCGGAGCCCGACTCGCAGGACATGCTCTTTGCCGAACAGTTCAACGAGGTGGTACGCCGCAATCTTTCCAATCCCAACCTGAAGGTCGACGAGCTGGGCGAGCAGATGGGCATGAGCCGCGTGCAGCTGTACCGCCGCGTGAAGGCCATCACTGGCTCGTCGCCCGTCGAACTGTTGCGGCAGATGCGTCTGCAGCAGGCTTACGTGCTGCTGTGCAACAGCACGAAGACGGTTTCCGAGATAGCCTACGAGGTGGGGTTCAACACGCCGGGCTACTTCTCGAAATGCTTCCGCGAGCAGTACGGCAAGCTGCCGATGGACCTGCGGTCGTGAAGAAGAATTCGAGGTACGAGGTACGAGGTACGAGGTACGAGGGGAGAGAGTGAGTCAACAAATCAGACTTTCTACTCAACGATTGTTACAAGAAACATTTTTCTTATCCGATGAACGATAATTAACAACGCGTTACGCGCGGAGTGAGTACTTTTGCACCAGAAATCTGAATATCAATAGTACTAACCCAAAGCGTAAAGCAAATGAAAAAATCAAGAAAATTCCTCTTGAGCATGATGCTCATCTTTGCAGGTGCGTTGTGTACGTACGCGCAAACGGAAATCACGGGAAACGTCGTCGATGAGACCGGCGAGGCCGCCATCGGCGCAACCGTGAAGGAGAAAGGAACAGCCAATGGGACGGTGACCGACTTCGACGGCAACTTCAAGCTGAAGGTGCAGCCCGGAGCAACGCTCACCATCTCTTACATTGGCTACGAGCCTATCGATGTCATCGCCTCCGATGGCATGACGGTGACGCTGAAAGAAGATGCCACCGTACTGAACGAAGTGGTCGTAACGGGCTACCAGGTGCAGCGCAAGGCCGACCTGACGGGTGCCGTCAGCGTGGTGAGCGTGGGCGAGCTGCAGAAGCAGAACGAGAACAACCCGATGAAGGCCTTGCAGGGACGTGTCCCGGGCATGAACATCTCGGCCGACGGTAACCCCTCGGGTGCCGCAACGGTGCGCATCCGTGGTAACGGCACGCTCAACGACAACGACCCGCTCTACATCATCGACGGCGTACCGACGAAAGCCGGCATGCACGAGCTCAACGGCAACGACATCGAGTCGATACAGGTGTTGAAGGATGCCGCTTCGGCCAGCATCTACGGTAGCCGCGCCGCCAACGGTGTGATCATCATCACGACGAAGAAGGGTAAGGACGGCAAGGTACGTGTCGACTTCGACGGCAGCATTGCCGCTTCGATGTATGCCCGCCGCATGAAGGTGCTCAATGCCGAGCAGTGGGGCCAGGCCTTCTGGCAGGCTCGCGTCAACGTCCATCTCGACCCGAACAACAACAACCTGGGCTACCGCTTCGACTGGGGCTACGACCAGAACGGACAGCCACAGCTCAACGGTGTGACGATGAGCAAGTATCTCGATGCCGCCAACACCGTAGAGGCCGCCAACACCGACTGGTTCGACGAGTCAACGCGCACGGGCGTGATACAGAATTATAATGTGAGCGTGAGCAACGGCAACGAGAAGGGCTCGGCCTTCTTCTCGCTGGGCTACTACAAGAACCTCGGTGTCATCAAGACCTCCGACTTCGAGCGTTTCTCTGCCCGTATGAATACCGAATACAAGCTGATAGGCGACGTGCTGAGCATCGGCGAGAACTTCACCCTGAACCGCACCAGCGAGGTGGGTGCCCCGGGCGGATTCCTCGAGAATGCCCTGCAGTTCAATCCCAACTACCCCATCTACAACACACTGGGCGAATATGCCAACCTTACCGGCGGCTATGCCGACCGTGAGAACCCGCGGTCGACACTCTCGCGCAATGCCGACAACCGCTACACCTATTGGCGTACGTTCGGCGACGTGCATGTGAACCTCGCCCCGTTCAAAGGCTTCAACCTGCGCACTACCTTCGGTATCGACTACAGCCAGAAGCAGCAACGCATCTTCACCTATCCTATCCCCAACGGCAACGTGGGGCGCGACGAGAATGGTGTCGAGGCCAAGCAGGAACACTGGATGAAGTGGATGTGGAACGCCGTGGCCTCGTACAACTTCGAAGTGGGCAAGCACCGCGCCGACGCGCTCGCCGGTATCGAGCTCAACCGTCAGGACGACATCTGGTTCTCGGGCTACCGTCAGGACTTCGCTGTGCTGAACACCGACTATATGTGGCCCAGCGCCGGTGTGGAAGGCACGGACAAGGCCTACGGATCGGGCTCGGGCTTCTCGCTCGTATCGTTCTTCGGCAAGGCCAACTACACCTACGACGACCGCTACCTGGCCTCGCTGACCATCCGTCGCGACGGTTCGAGCCGCTTCGGTAAGAACAACAAGTACGGTACGTTCCCCTCTGTTTCGCTTGGTTGGCGTATCAGCGAGGAGGCCTTCCTCAAAGGAAAAGCCTCGTGGCTCGACAACCTGAAGCTGCGCGCCTCGTGGGGACAGACCGGTAACCAGGAGATCTCCAACACGGCCCGCTACACCCTCTATACCACGACGGGCAGCCTAAACTTCGGCGGCGACTCGTACAACACGGGCTACGACATCCAGGGTACCAACGGCGGACACACGCTCGACAGCGGATTCAAGCGCAACCAGATTGGCAACGACAACATCAAATGGGAGACGACAACACAGGTGAACGTCGGTCTCGACTTCGGCTTCTTCGGCAATGCGCTCTACGGTAGCATCGACTGGTATCACAAGAAGACCACCGACATCCTCGTCAACATGCCCGGTGTGGGCGTCATGGGCGAGGGCAGCGCCATGTGGATCAATGCCGGCGAAATGCTCAACAAGGGTATCGAGGCCACCATCGGCTACCGTGGACAGACAGGCGACCTGCAGTACGACATCACCGGCAATATCAGCACCAACCGCAACAAGATAACCAAGCTGCCCGAGACCATTGCTGCCCGCGGCACCTTCGGCGGCAACGGCGTGAAGAGCGTCGTCGACCATCCCATGGGAGCCCAGGTGGGCTATATCTTCGACGGTATCTTCCAGAACCAGGAGGAGGTAGACAACCATGCTGTCCAGGAGGGAGCCGGCGTAGGGCGTATGCGCTTCCTCGACCTGAACAAGGACGGCTTCATCACCGAAGCCGACCAAGACTGGATCTACGACCCGACGCCCGACTTTACGTACGGTCTGAATGTCTACCTGCAGTATAAGAACTTCGACTTCACGATGTTCTGGCAGGGTGTGCAGGGCAACGATGTCATCACCATCGACTACAAGCGTCAGACCGACCTCTGGGCCGGTGTCAACGTTCCGAACCTGAACAAGGGCATCCGCGTGCTCGACGCCTGGACACCGCAGAACAGCGGTTCGACCATCCCCGCGCTGACCACGATGGACACCAACAACGAGACGCGCGTATCGTCGTACTACGTCGAGAACGGCTCGTTCCTGAAACTGCGCACCGTGCAGTTTGGCTACAACTTCCCCGACAGCTTCGCCAAGAAACTCTACATGCAGCGTCTGCGCATGTATGTCTCGGCCCAGAACCTCTTCTGCATCAAGAGCGGCGACTATACGGGAGTGGACCCGGAAGTGCCTACCTTCGGCTATCCTATCCCGCTGAACGTAACGTTCGGACTGAATGTTTCCTTTTAATTGAAAATTGAAAATTGAAATTGACAATTATGATTACTAAAATATATAAGCTTTTCGTAGCAGGTATAGTATGTTGCTGTATCACAGCAACCCTCGCCTCATGCAACGACTTCCTCGAGGAGCAGGTGCCGCAGGGTACTCTCTCCGACGAGCAGGTGAACACCTCCGAATATGTCGACAAACAAGTGACGGCGGCATACGCCATCTTCATCACGGCCGAGGATATCAATGCCTCGTTCTCGCTGTGGAACTACGACGTGCGCTCCGACGATGCCTATAAGGGCGGTTCGACCACCAACGACGGCGACGTCTTCCATCAGCTGGAGGTGTCGCAGGGCATCCTCTCGACCAACTGGAACCTCAACGACATCTGGGTACGTCTGTATAACGCCCTGTCGCGTGTCAATGCGGGCATCCGCGCCTTGGAGAATGTCGACGACAGCTACTCGCTGAAGCAGGAACGCCTGGCCGAACTGCGATTCCTCCGCGCATACGCCCACTTCCAGCTGAAGCGCCTGTTCAAGAAGATTCCCTTCGTCGTCCGTACCGACCTGACCTACGACGACTATGCCCTTATCTCCAACACCGAGTTTACCAACGACGAGGGATGGGCAAAGATTGCCGAAGACCTGGAGTGGGCCTACAACATCCTGCCCGTGAAACAGGCCGACAAGGGTCGCCCCACAAAGGCTGCCTGTGCCGCCTTCCTCGCCAAGGTCTATCTCTACAAGGCTTATCGCCAGGACAACGAGAACACCAACGAGGTGACCTCTATCAACGAGGCCGACCTCCAGAAAGTGGTAGAATATACCAACCCTGCCATCTATGCTGCCGGCGGCTACGAGCTGGAGACCGACATCCACAACAACTTCCGCCCGGAGGAGCAGTTCGAGAACGGGCCTGAGTCTGTCTGGGCTATCCAGTACTCGCGCAACGACGGTACGAAGTATGGCAACCTCAATCTGGGCAACGGACTGATTTGTCCCAACATCGTCAACGTGACGGATGGCGGTACGGATTTCTATAAGCCCTCTCAGAATCTGGTGAATGCTTTCCGCACGGGTGCCGACGGTCTGCCCTTGCTCGACACCTTCAACGATGCCGACTACGACATGGCCAACGACAATGTCGACCCGCGCCTCTTCCTGACCGTTGGTATGCCCGGACTGCCGTATATGTTCAATTCGAGTCTGATGATGGACCGCTCGTCGAGTTGGAGCCGCTCGGGTGGCCTGTATGGCTACTATGTCACGCTGAAGCAGAATGTGGACCCTGCTCTGATTGGCACGTATCTGATCAAGAGTTCGTTCTGGGCTACTTCGATGAACCGTATAGTGTTCCGCTATGCCGACGTGCTGCTGATGCGTGCCGAGGCTGAGGCTCAGTTAGGCAACACGGCTGAGGCCATCGCGCTGGTCAACCAGATTCGTGCGCGTGCCGCTGCTTCGACACAGATGATTTCGAACTATCCGTCGCGCTATGGCGTGAAGCTCTACTGCAAGACGTACAACGGCACTTACTCGAAAGAAGAGACGATGAAGATCGTGAAGATGGAGCGCCGCCTGGAGCTGGCCATGGAGTCGGAGCGTTTCCTCGACCTGGTGCGCTGGGGCGATGCTGCGAAGGTGCTGAACGCGTACTATGCTGTTGAGAAGGGGAAGTGTAACATCTACGAGGAAGCTCGCTTCACGGCCAACAAGAACGAGTATCTGCCCATCCCGTACGAGCAGTTTGCTGCTGCCAACGGCAACTACACTCAGAATTGCGGCAACTGGTAATGGATAATTCTTTCTCCGCTTCGCTTTGAAAGCGTCCCTTTGGGCCGAGCGGATAATTGACAATGGACAATTGATAACAAATAAAAGATTTCTGAAAAATGAAGACAATATATAGAATGATGATGTTTGTTTGCGTCGGCATAGCCGCCGCTTACATGACGGCATGCGACAAGAACGACGACTGCAGCCTTGACCTCACGGGCAACTGCATGATAGAGGAGCTGTCGCTCGACAACTATGAGGGTACGATAGACCTCGCTACGAGAAGCATTGTGGTACGTCTGCCCGAGGGGCACGATGCCTCGCGAATGACGGTGACGAGCCTGAAAATCTCTGACGGCGCAAAGGCCGACATCGCTCAGGGTCAGGTGCTCAACATGGAGAGTGCACAGGCCATCCGCGTCAGCATGGGCGACCTCTATATGGACTGGAACCTCAGCATCCTGCACGACGAGGCCAAGATTCTGTCCTTCGTGGTGAACGATATCTATACGGGTGTCATCAACGAGGATGACAAGACCATCACGGTGTATGTGCCGGGTTCGGTGGACGTGAAGACCATCGTGCCGACCATCGAGGTGTCGACGAATGCTACAATCAGTCCGCTGAGCGGTGTAGCTACCGACTTCAGCGAGCCTGTGACGTATACCGTTACGAACAACACGGCGAAAAACGAGTATGTTGTTACCGTTCATGCCATCGGCAAGCCGAAGGCCCTCTTCGTTGGCGCTGCTTCGGATATGTCGAAGCTCGACATTGAGGCGCAGACGGCTTGTTCGTGGATGCTGGCCAACGTACCGGAGTCGATGTATGCTTCGTTCGCAGATGTCCAGTCGGAGCAGATCGACCTCTCTGAGTGTAAGATTATCTGGTGGCACTACCATAAGGATGGCGGTGTAGACGGCCACGATGCCTTTGTGGCCAACGCCCCGGAGGCCCTTGCTGCCACGAACCAGCTGCGCACGTTCCGCGAGAATGGCGGCGCGCTCTTCCTGACGCGCTACGCCACGAACCTGCCGTCGTTCATCGGTGTGACGGGCGACGACGAGTGGACGACGCCCAACAACTGCTGGGGTCAGAACGAGGATGGTGCTGAGCTTTGCGGCGGCCCGTGGACGTTCCGTATCTTCGACGGTCAGAACGGTCATCCGCTGTGGCAGAATCTCATCGCCGGCGACAATGCTCAGGAAGTGTATTGCACGGATGCCGGCTACCACATCACCAACTCTACGGCACAGTATCATATCGGCACCGACTGGGGCGGCTATGACGACCATGCTGCTTGGGAGGCCCGCACGGGCGGTAAGATTCTCGGCGTGGGCGGCGACGGTGCTGTCGTGGCCTGGGAGTATCCGGCCACGGACGGTAAGGGCGGCATCATCTGCATCGGCTCGGGCTGCTACGACTGGTATTCGTACACCTATGAGGCCGGCTATCAGGAGAACTACCACCGCAACATTGCCATCATTACTCAGAACGCATTCAATTACTTAACGAAATAAACCAGCCATGATGAAAAAAATGATGAATATATTCTGCATGGGTCTTGTGTGTTGCGGTATCGCCGCAACCACAGCCTGCAGTGACGACGATTTCGCCGGCGACGCTCAGAAGGACTGGGCTGGAACGGCAACGACCTTCACGTCGGTCAACGACGACACCGAGGAGGCTTTCTCTACCTATTATAAGCACTATCTCGGCCGCATCGGCGACCCGATGCCTTTCTACGACAAGAAGGCCGGAAACTTCAAGGTGCTCTACCTGCAGGACTATAACAACAACAGCGAGTTCTTCCACCCCATCTGGGCTGTCGCTACGACAGACGGCTGCAACTATGAGTCGCTCGGCGAGATCCTTCCCGCCGGCACCAGCATCGACCAGCAGGATGCAGCTCTCGGCACGGGCTGCTGTGTCTACAACGAGCAGGACCAGCTCTACTACATCTATTATACAGGCGAGAACGCCCGTTGCACGAACCGCCAGGTGGTGATGCGCGCCACGTCGCCCGACTTCAAGAACTGGACGAAAGACCGCGAGTGGCGCCTCAACGGCCCCGACTACGGTTTCTCGGGAGTAGACTTCCGCGACCCGCAGATTTTCGAGGACGGCGGGGTTTACTATATGGTTATCACGAGCAAGAATCGCTTCGCTTACTTCAAGTCGTCGAACCTGAAGGACTGGACTTGCGAGGGCGGCTTCAACATGGTTTGGGACCGCATGTGCGAATGCCCAGATGTCTTCAAGATGGGTTCGTGGTGGTACCTCGTCTACAGTGAGGCTTTCCCCACCAGCTGGAGCCGTAAGGTGAAGTATATGATGGCCGACTCGTTCGAAGGGCTGCGCAACTGCTTCAACGACCCGGGTGCCAACTGGCCGAAGGACGACAAGGAGGGTGTGCTTGACAGCCGTGCCTTCTATGCCGGAAAGACGGCTTCCGACGGACAGGACCGCTACATCTGGGGATGGTGCCCTTATCGTACGGGGACGACATACCACGACAAGAACCTGGCCGTGGGTGCCAACGGCGAGCCCAACTGGTCGGGCGCTTTGGTGTGCCACAAGCTTGTGCAGCATGAGGATGGTACGCTCACCGTTGGCGAGGTGCCGGCGATGGCTGCCAAATATGCCACAGCGGTAGAGTGCAAGGTAATGGCCAGCAACGGCTATAGCGACGGTCGCCTCTCGGGTGAGGGAGCCTACGTGCTGTACAACCGTCTGGGCAATCACAACCACATCTCGTTCACGGTGACGACCGGCGGCGACGGTGACAAGTTTGGTGTGTCGTTCTGCCGCGGCACCGATGCCACGAAGTATTACACCATGGTGGTCAACCCCGAATGGGAGAACGGTCGCCGCAAGGTGAACTTCGAGCAGGAAGGTGCGGAAGGCAAGGGCTTTGTAGAGGGTATCGACGGCTATATCTTCCCGCGGCCGGCCGACAATGTGTACAACGTCAGTATCTATACCGACAACTCTGTCGTAACGATGTATATCAACGGTGTCTACGGCTACACACAGCGTATCTACGGCATCTACAAGAATTGCTGGTCGATCAACGGCTATGGTGGTAACATCACCATCAGCAACCTGAAGGTTTCAGCCTACTAAACACTCATTGTATAATTAGAAAATTAAAGAATCTCTCTCTTTACGAACCAACACAATAACGACGAGATGAAAAAGTATCGTATAGCAATTTTGACAAGCATTCTGATGGCAGTGTTGCTGCCATCAGAATCGCTTTCTGCTGCGTTGTGCATCGGCAGAGCCGACGTTTACGTTCACTACAACGAACACTACCGCAACCAGTATCACTTCAGTCCACAAAGGGGCTGGATCAGCGACCCTTGCGGCTTCGTCTACCGCGACGGGCGATACCACTGCTATTGGTGGGGATGTGCCGAGTCGGTCGATCTTGTCCATTTTACCGAGATTAGCCGCCATGTTCACAAGGATGTGCCGCGAGGATTGGGTTGCTGGACAGGCTGCGTGGTGGCCGATACGGCCAATACCGCCGGTTTCGGAAAGGAAGCCTACGTTGCATGTCTTACGTTCAACGACGGTGAACGCAAGAACCAGTCGCAGGGCCTCACCGTCAGTCATGATGGCGGTAGGACGTTCACTTACTACGAGGGAAACCCGGTGCTCGACATCGGCTATCAGGACTTCCGCGACCCCACGATCATCTGGCATGAGGCGACCGGTCGGTGGCTCATGGTGGTCAGCAAGACGCTGGAGAGCAAGGTGGCTTTCTACGCCTCCGAGGATCTCAAGCAATGGACGTGGCTCAGCGACTTCGGTCCGGCGGGTCGGACGTACCGCTGCTTCGAATGTCCCGACCTCTTTGAGCTTGAGGTGGATAACGGCCCAATGAAAGGGCAGAAGAAGTGGGTGCTCGTCGTCTCTGTAGACTGGGACAACGAGCAATATTTCGTGGGCGACTTCGACGGCACCACCTTCACGGCCGAAGGGTTGAAACAAGAAACAGGCGTCTATGTAGACTGCGGCCCCGACTTCTATGCCTCCAGGACGTTCAAGGACTTCGACGGAACGCTGGGCGGTAAGGTGTACAGCATGGGATGGATGTCGAACTGGCGCTACTGCCGCGACTTGCCGACGACGTATGGCAAGGGTTTCTGGTCGATTCCCCGCGAACTGTCGCTCCGCGATACGCCCGAAGGATGGCGGCTTGTACAGAAACCTAAGAAGGAGATTTATTCGCTCAGAGGGAACCCACAGTTTTTTGAGGGATTCCTCCTTCCGGGCAGGACGACTATCGACGCCGTCGGCCAGCTGGGCAACACCTACGAGGCGATGGTAGGCTTCGACACGTCTATAAGCAACACCTTCGGAATCAACCTTTGTGCCGGTGGCGGTCGGAAACTTGTCATCACCTACGATACCGAGAGCCATTCGCTCGTCGTAGACCGTAGTCAGGTGGCCGACTTCGACATGCCGAAGTTCGAGACGACGTGCCATGCCAAGGTGGCACCCATCGACGGATGGCTGAAGCTGGACATATTTGTTGACAGGTGTTCTGTTGAAATATTTTCGGAAGATGGCACGTGTGTTTTCTCGCTGGCTACCTTCACCGCCGACAGCCATACGGCCTTCGAGCTGTTCAGCCAAATGCCGGGAACGGCATATTCCATGACGGTGTGGCCGATGAGGAGCATCTGGCCAAAAGGGTAGGGCGGCGATTGACGTGGCTGAGCCCTGTCTTACCGGACCTTGCTGGGTGATTGGCTTCCGCCGAAGGTACTTCCGTTCGACAATAATAATAAAAAAATCGTTTTTTATTTTGTATTGTTCTCACTTATTCGTACCTTTGGCTTGCGCCGAAGGTACTTCCGTTCGGAAAAGCCCGAAAAAAAGCAACTTTTCTTTGCTTTTTTTTGTTTTTCGCTCACTTATTCGTACCTTTGCCGTAAAAATACGGAGCGTATGGCAACAAAACATCCCACATGGAACGACGAAGACTGGTTGCTGCTGATGCAACTCTACTTGTTCAAGCCCGTCGGCGTGAAGCCTATCTACTCTCGCCCGATGGTGGACCTCGCCCTTGAACTGCACCTCCATCCGCAGGTGCTGTACGAGCAGATGATGAAGCTCAGGCAGATAGAGACCCCGCGTATGGAACGCCTTTGGCAGCAGTATGGCAACAGCCCGAGACGCCTGGCCAAGGGTGTGAAGATGCTGCGACAGATGAAGGGCTTCCGCAACGCCGATGTGTTCTACGATGGTGTGGAAGAGACGGTGGCCGAATGGGAGCAAGACTTCATGCCCTTGGAGGGTATCGGCAGAGCCGACGCTTATGGAACGAGAGGTATGATGCCCGTCCACTTGATTATGATTCTCGACCAGTATTTCCGCCTGACCCCGACAACGATGGTCGCTTCCACTCCCGAAGTGAAAGCACTGGCACGCCTGTTGGACATAACGGCTGAGACGGTTGTCGAGGTGATGGACGTGTTCCAGATTTGCGATCCCTACCTGAAGCGCGATGCCATGATGGTGAGTGAGTTCTTGCTACCTTGCAGGCTGATATGGCAACGTTTCGGCAACGACAAACCCGAGAAGCTGGCAGCCCTGGCCGCACAGCTGAAAGCGTATTTTGTCTGAAAGAGGAGTGTGGGAACGAGGGCATAGGCAGAGCCGACGCTTTCCAAGAAATTATAGGAGTTTATGATGAAAACATCAACAGGACAGATACAAACCCAAGAACAAAGACTCGTCCAGCAACAACGGTTGTCGGCCCAGCAAATCCTGCAGGTCAAACTGCTTGAAATGCCCTTGGCTGAATTGGAGGAGAATGTCAGGACTGAGATAGACGACAACCCCGCTCTGAGCATCGATGAGAGCAGCATGGCCAGCGACGAGACGGCTACGGGGAGCGAAGGGGGAGAGAACGCGGAGGAATGGCCCGACGATACCTTTGAACAGGAAGAGCGCCAACAGGCTATGAACGATGCGCTGGAACGGCTCGGAGGCGACGACGAGATGCCATCGGCGCGCTCGTACTATACCGACGATGCTGAGCGTGAGACGATGGTCTATGGCGAACAGACATCGTTCTACGACACGCTGCGCGAACAGATGGGCGAACTCTCACTGAGCGAACAGCAGCAGGAGGTGATGGAATATCTCATCGGCTCACTCGACAGCGACGGTCTGCTGCGCAAAGACCTCTCCACCCTGAGCGACGAACTGGCCCTATACCATAATATATATATAGAAGAGGCCGAAATCCGGCAGCTAATAGAACTTATGCAGACTTTCGACCCGCCAGGCATCGGCGCACGCTCGCTGCAGGAATGCCTGCTCATACAGATAGAGCGGAAGCGTGAGAACAACGAGGGGTCGGCCGTGATGCTCAAGCTGATGAAGAAGGTAATCGACCAGCACTACGACGATTTTACGCACAACAACTGGAGCGCCATCGCCGATGCTGTCGGCATCACCGACGAGGCAGCGCGCGAGGTGCAGCGCGAGATACTGCGACTCAATCCCAAACCCGGAGCGGCTATGGGCGAGACGGAGGGGCGCAGCACGCAGCAGATAACGCCCGACTTCATCGTCGACACCGACGATGGTGGCAATGTCTCGATCGTCGTCGCTACCGGACGGGTACCTCAACTGACGGTGTCGCCCATGTTCAGCGACATCGTCAAGGGATTCCAACAAAAGAAGAGTCCGCTCAACCGACAGGAGAAAGAGGCATACGTCTACGCCCGCGACAAGATAGACCGTGCTCAAGGCTATATCACTGCCCTGCAGCAGCGACGACACACGCTCTACACAACGATGAGGAGTATCATCGACTGGCAAAGGAAGTTTTTCGAATATGGCGACGAGAACGACCTGCGGCCGATGGTGCTGAAAGACATCGCCGAGCGGACCGGGCTCGACATCAGCACCATCTCGCGTGTCTGCAACTCGAAATACTGCCAGACACGATGGGGCATCTTCCGGTTGCGCCACTTCTTCAGCGAAGGCGTTAAGACAGCCGACGGCGAGGAACTGTCAGTCCATCAGATCAAGAACGAATTGCAAGACATCGTCGACCATGAGGACAAACAGCATCCTCTCAGCGACGACCAGCTGGCCCTCCAGCTGAAAGAGCGGGGCTTCCCTATCGCCCGCCGCACCGTGGCGAAATATCGCGGGCAGCTCGGCATCCCTACCGCACGGATGCGAAGGACCTGAAAAAAAGTATTCTCGTAGCAGAGAAAGAATGTTCCGCTCGGCCCGAAGGGACGCTTTCAAAGCGAAGCGGAGAAAGAACGTTTAATGTTCAAAGTTAAGTGTATTGTGCTGAGGTTCTACCGTAGCAATATTCATCGAAAGTGAAAGAAAGAAACATCATATACGCAGCAAAGGCCATCAGCGCCTTGTTCAGCCCGTTCTATTTAGCCATTGTCGGGCTGGCCATCCTCTTCGTGTTCAGCTATCTGAGCTTGCTGCCCTTGGGCTACAAGCTCTCCGTGCTGGTTGTGGTTTATCTCTGCACCGTACTGCTGCCCACCTTCCTCATACGCGTCTACCGCCGCTATCAGGGCTGGTCACGTATTGAGTTGGGCATAAAGGAGCGCCGCATGATACCCTACGTCATCGCCATCCTGTGCTATTTCCTGTGCTACTACCTGATGAACCTCCTGCACATTCCCCACTTCATGAGCAGCATCATCGTGGCCGCTCTGGGTATACAGGTGGTATGCGCGATCATCAACCTATGGTGGAAAGTGAGCACCCACACAGCAGCTATCGGAGGGGTGGCCGGCGCTTTGCTCGCCTTCTCTGTTATGTTCATGTTCAACCCCACGTGGTGGTTCTGCCTCATCATCCTTCTGGCAGGCATGGTGGGTACGGCGCGAATGGTGCTCCGACAGCACTCGCTGCAACAGGTGGTGACGGGCTTCCTCATCGGACTGGTCATCGCGATCTTCGCCGTCATTCACGTATAACCTCCTCCGAGTAAACGAAATAACGTAATAACAATATACCGAAATAAAAAAGAATATGAAAAAAATAATCTTTATCTTCATCTGTATGCTTTCCTTACAGGCAACACAGGCTTTCGACCAGCAGGAAGCCTTTCGTAACCTCTACAGCCGACTGTCGCTTTCGGGCAGCGGGAGCTACCCTGACATCAATGGGATGGACGAGGGTTCTTGCAACTTTATCCGACAGCTCATCAACCTCAACGAGTTGACCACCGATGTGGTGTACACTATCTGGCGCGACCCTGGATTGACCGAATTGGCCTCAGCCATGCCGGAAAGCGACAACCCGCTGGTCTTGGGTATGTACCGCCGACTGGAATACAATATTCTGAAGTGCAACGAGTTCCTCGACAACACCTCCGACGACGATGCTGAGAGCAAGCGTCAACGTGCCGAGGCCCGCTTCCTGCGTGCCTACTACTATAGCCTTGCCATCGACCTGTGGGGCGACATGCCTCTGTGGAAGACGGCCGCCGACAGTCCTGCTACAAGGTCGAGCCGGCAGGAAGTGTTCGAGTTCGTGACACAAGAGCTGACATCGTGTGCCGATGACATGGCTTTGCCCGCTGATTCGCAGTATGGTCGGGCCGACCGGGTGGCTGCCTGGCTGCTGCTGGCGCGCCTCTATCTCAATGCCGAGGTGTATACAGGCACGGCCAGGTGGCAGCAGGCCAAGGACTATGCACAGCTGGTCATCGACAGCGACTATGCTCTCTGTGACCATTATTCTTACCTCTTCATGGGCGACAACGACTCGAACGGGGCGCAGAGCGAAATCATCCTGCCGGCCGTCGTCGATGGACTGACACAGTATGATTACGGCAATACGATGTTCGTCATCTCGGCCACCCATGCTTCCGACATGCCTCCGTGCGGACTGAGCAGCTCCTGGGCTGGCTATTATGCCCGCTACAGCCTGCTCACAAAGTTCTTCCAAGCCGAAGACATTCCCAGCCAGTCTACCGAGGGAACAGTTGCAGCTGCCGGCGACGACCGCTGTCTGCTCTATGGCATCGGCCGTCTGCAAGGCCAACAGCTGGGCTCGAACTTTACCGATGGTTTCAGCATCGACAAGTTCACCAACAATTGTGTCTACGGCACAGCATCCTCCGAACAATTTCCTGATACCGACTTCCCGCTGATGCGTGTGGCTGAGGCCTATCTCTGCTATGCCGAAGCCGATGCCCGCCAGAACGGAGGTGCTTGCACCGACGACGGACTGGAGAAGCTGAATGCCCTCCGTCAGCGCGCCCATGCCACGACGCTCGCAGAGGCGACGCTGAGCGACCTGGCCGACGAGTGGTGCCGCGAGTTCTATCTCGAAGGGCAACGCCGCTCCCATCTCATCCGCTTCGGACTTTTCGCCGGCGACGACTATTTGTGGACAGGCAAAGGCGGAACAGATTCCGGGCAAGCCTTGAAGGCATTCCGCAACTTGATGCCGATGCCCGAAGAGGTACTCGTAGAGCATCCGCAGTACACGCAGAACACGGGCTACAGCGACCCGAACTTCATTCCCGACGACTTTGTCCTCAATACGCCTGCTTTTGGATCAGAGATCGTCGACCTGTCATCAGTCGATGCCATGCGCCTTTCTTGGCAGCGTCCGTCGAACCTGCCAGAGGAGGGAAATATGAAATGCAGCTTAGAGCTGTCGGTGAACCCCGATTTCAACGACCCGAAAACATCGTTCGCTCCCAATGCCGATGCTTTCGAAGTATGGGTCGATGCACGCAACCTGAACAGTTTCTTGTTGTCCAACAACGACCAAGCTTACCTCAGCACATCGGTCAAGGTCTATGCGCGCTGTGTCACAAACAGTGCCGTATCCAACACCGTCGAACTGAACCTGAAGGCCTACGACAACCGCTACGAGCAGATGCCCCAGCCTTGGTATTTCGTTGGCAACTGTATCGGCGACGGACAATGGGATAACAGCATCTCGAAACTCGGCCAGTCGATGTTCCCGATGAATATCAACGCCGATGGCAGTAGTGTCTACACGGGCTATTTCCATGAGGGCGACTCCTTCGTGATGGTCAATAAGCCTGGCAGTTGGGAAGAGTGTGTAAAGTCGAACGATGGGTCGGTTTACGGCTTGCGCATTTCAGAAGGGGGCGAGAATATCAATATCTACGAGACGGGCTGGTATACATTCCAGGTATATCCGCAGTGGGGGTCAGCCTATTGCATGCAGGTCTCCGATCAAGGATGGCCCGTCTATACCAGCATGGTGATGGCATCGGGTTTACGTGGAAGCGTCGTCACAGAGATGACTTCCTGCAACCCGGCTAATCCCTATAATCATGTATGGTACGCACGCGTATCGTTCGACGGCGACGACACCGTATACTTCCGCCCCGACGGCAATGAGACGGCAAAGGTGGGTGGCGAGGCTTTCCCCTATGGCTATGCCACCGATGCTTCGCAGACAATACCTGTCAGGAAGGGCAACTATGTCGTCTTCTTCGACGACATGACCGGCTACTATCAGTTTGCGGATGCCACGACGGGATTGCTCCCGCAGCTCTTCAGCAGAAACTACCGTCAGATAGAAGTGGCACCCGTGGATGTGGTGCATCTCAATGCCACCACAGCGACTATCAAACTGTGTGACATCGTCATGCCCGAAGATGTCGAGGTGAGCCAGCTCCACCTGGTTATTGGCGACGAAGAGTTCGTCATCAACGAGCAGGGCGAGGTGAATACCGAATCGTTTGTCGCTGCCATGAAGCGGAGGTTTGGACAGTATGGCTTGCACAACGCAGAGGTCCAGGCCGTCATGGCAGGCATACAGCGCGATCTTGCCCGTACATTCAAGTCTGAACCGTTCACGCTAACGGTGCAGATGCTCAGCATGCCCGTCGAAGAGCATTACTATTATGTCGGCAGTCAGACGCTCTGGGATTTCAACAACCTCTCCATGCCGATGACCTGTCTCAGCGGCGACCAATGGGCCAGCGACCCGCGCTTCCAGATAGACATCACCATACCGGCCGGGCAGGACGACTGGTTCAACATCTTCCCCGCATCGGCGCTGACTTCCGATGACCCATGGTCCAATATTCTCCGTCCGATGGAAAATGGCGATAATATGTCGGGAACGTTTGGTATCAGTAATGCAGGATATGCATGGCATATCTCAGCTCCGACACAGCAAACCACCTATCGCCTGACGCTCGACTTCAACACTGCTACCTACGCTATCACCGAAGCCCCCGCTATCCCGACCCCCATCCAGTCGGTTCAGTACGGCGAGACTCTGTCTCGTCAACCTCTCTACGACCTCCAAGGCCGCCCCGTCGCCTCTCCGCACGGCAAAGGCATCTACATCATCCGCTCGGCCGAAGGACGCCTGCAAGGCAAGAACCATAAAAAGGTAGCCCGCTATTAATTCTCAAATGTCCAATGTTTAATTTTATAATTTTCAAAATATGTCTCCAGTTGTAAGCATCATCATGGGCAGCACCAGCGATCTGCCCGTCATGGAGAAAGCCATGACATTCCTGAATGATATGGAAGTGCCGTTCGAAGTGAACGCACTCTCAGCCCACCGTACACCCGAAGCCGTCGAGCAGTTCGCCAAGAACGCCGAAGGGCGTGGTGTCCGCGTCATCATAGCCGGTGCCGGCATGGCGGCCGCACTGCCGGGCGTCATTGCTGCCAGCACCACCCTGCCCGTCGTCGGTGTGCCCATCAAGGGTAGTGTCCTCGACGGCATGGACGCTCTCTACAGTATCCTGCAAATGCCTCCGGGCATCCCCGTGGCCACCGTGGCCATCAACGGCGCGATGAACGCCGCCATTCTGGCCTGCCAGATGATAGCCCTCGCCGACAGCCAGCTGGCTGAGAAGATGCGCCAATATAAAGCCAACCTCGGCAAGAAGATTGAGAAAGCCAACAACGACCTAAAAGATGTCCACTATGACTACAAAACCAACTGATGCCCCGTCTCTTCAGTCCCCGTTGAGTGCCTCGAATGTCCCGTCTGTTCAGTCGCCATCGAATGCATCGAATGTCCCGTCTGTTCAGTCGCCATCGAATGCATCGAATGTCCCGTCTGTTCAGTCGCCATCGAATGCATCGAATGTCCCGTCTGTTCAGTCGCCATTAAATGGCGACCCCGCCCCTCGGCCCTTCCTCCGTCGCCCCACCACCGTTGCACAGGTGGGCAACACCGCCATCGGCGGCGACAACCCCATCCGCATCCAGTCGATGACCACCACCGACACCAACGATACCCAGGGCTGCGTCGAACAGGCCAAGCGCATCATCATGATGGGCGGCGAACTGGTGCGTCTCACCACACAAGGCACTCGTGAGGCCGAGAACTTGCAGAACATTGTGCGCGAGCTGCGTCTGCAAGGCTTCATGACACCTTTGGTGGCCGATGTCCACTTCAATCCCAATGTGGCCGACGTGGCAGCACGCTATGTCGAGAAGGTGCGCATCAATCCCGGCAACTATGTCGACCCCGCCCGCACGTTCCGGCACCTGGAGTACACCGACGAGGAATACCAGGCTGAGCTCCGGAAGATAGAGGAGCGCTTTGTTCCCTTCCTCAACATCTGCCGCGAGCACCACACCGCCATCCGTATCGGCGTCAACCACGGGTCGCTCTCCGACCGCATCATGTCGCGCTACGGCGACACACCCGAAGGCATCGTCGAGAGTTGTATGGAGTTCCTGCGCATCTGCCAGCGCGAAGACTTTCAGAACGTCGTCATCAGCATCAAAGCCTCCAACACCGTCGTCATGGTGCAGTCCGTCCGACTGCTCGTCAAGGCGATGGACAGTGAAGACATGCACTACCCCCTCCACCTCGGCGTCACCGAGGCTGGCGAGGGAGAGGACGGTCGTATCAAGAGTGCCGTCGGCATCGGAGCACTGCTCACCGAAGGCATCGGCGACACCATCCGCGTCTCGCTGAGCGAAGACCCCGAATACGAGATACCCGTAGCCCGCAAACTGGTGGAGAGCATCGGCGAATGCACCTACCTGCGTGCGCAGGCTGAGGCTTCGCTCAACGACGACACCGTCACCCTTTGTCTCGACGAACCCGACTGGGAGACATTCCAGCTGAAAGCAGCGATGGCCGTCGGTGCGCTTTTCATCGACCAGAAGGCCCATCGTCTCACCATCACGAACAAAAACTTTACCCACGAACAGCTGACCGCCCTGGCCGACAGCATCCTCCAGGCAGCGCGCATCAAGTTCACCAAGACGGAGTATATCTCCTGTCCCGGCTGCGGACGCACCCTCTACGACCTGCAGACCACCATCAAGAAAATCAAGGAGGCCACCAAGGGCATGGTCGGACTGAAGATAGGCATCATGGGGTGCATCGTCAACGGACCGGGCGAGATGGCCGATGCCGACTACGGCTACGTCGGAGCCGCCCGGGGAAAGATTTCTCTCTATCGCGGCAAGGAGTGCGTCCTGAAGAATATCCCCGAACAGGACGCCGTGCAGCAGCTCCTACGCCTCATCCTTGAAGACCAAAAGAAGAAAATCTGAGAAATCTTCGGTTCAGAAGTTCAGTCCTACGGTGAGCATCAGCGTCCCGGTGTGGCTTGTGTCGAAGTCGTCGTGCGAGATATTGGCCAGACCGAGGTCGTAGCCCAATTCGGCATAGAGCAGGTCGTAGCTGAGGCCGCAGCCCATGCGCAGTCCGCCGTCGAAGCGCTCGAAGCTGTAGGGCGACGACGAGAAGCTGCTGTAGGCTTCGCGCTGACCGAAGTCCCTGATTTTTCCACCCACGCCGCAGGCCACATAGCCTCCGAGGAAGGGCTCTATGCTCAGCGAGCGGTCTACATGATACTTATACTTCAGCAGCAGCGGCAGCTCGATATAGTTCAGACTGTAGGTGAAGCGTGTGCCGTCGGCATGGCCACGGCCGCCTTTCTCCGTGTAGTAGAGGCCCGTCTCCAGGAAGAGCGGTGCCTCGCGCACGAAGTTCACACCCATCGCCACGCCGACGTTCAGCCCCGTCTTCATCGAACTGCCGTCGAGGTAGCGGTCGTCGCTGTTGACGGTGGCGAAGGCTGGACCGATGCGCAGGCCGTAATAGGTGGTGCCGTCGTGCCAGTAGCCCGGCCGTTGCGGCTGGCGATAGTCGAGCCGACCCGTCTGCGGGTTGTAATACTTGCTGCTGCGATAGCTTTGTGCCTGTGTGGCCGTCAGGGCCATCAGCCCGAGGACGACCGATAAGATGAGTCTTTTCATACGTGTTCCTTTCTTTGGTTTGTGCTTCTATATAACTAATGGTTATTACACCGCTTTGCAGTAGGAGACGACGTGTCTCACGTCGTTATCCAGCAGATTGTTGCGACGTGAGACACGTCGCCTCCTACTTGTTCGCTGCAAAGTAACGTTTTTTTCTTCACCCGTGCAAAGGCTTTTTCCTAAAAGAAGAGAGGAAAATCCCTATCTTTTTAATTTTTTTTTGAAAAATCGTTGGCCGTTTCAGCAAAAAGTTTTAACTTTGTGGCGTTTTATTCTAATAATCTAAACAAAATTAAGCGTATGAAGAAATTTACTTTGTTCCTGATGGCCGCCATGATGATGGCTACCACCGGTCTGGCACAGACAGGCCAGAAGAGAGTAGTTCAACTGCCTGGCACGACGAAAGGCGTTGTCAAGGAGATGAAAGCGCAGCCCAGACAGGCTGACATGCAACGGCAGCACCGCGCGACACAGCCGCTGCGCAACATGCTGGCAAACCGCAATCAAAACAGCATCCCCAAAGCTCCCTGGCAGCGGAAGATGGTCAACAAAGAGGTTACCGGCGGTCAGTTCATCTCCGAGCAGCCTGCCGGCGAGTATGTATCTTACGTCCGTAGCGGTGAGGCTTACGTCTACACCATGTTCGGACCCATGTACACCACACTGGCTGGTGGCTTAGGCGATGTGGTGTTCGGCGCCGACAACAAAGTGTACATCCGCAACATTATCTCGCAGGCTCCGATTGGGTACTCTGCCTGGATAGAGGGTAAGCTGGAAGGCTCTACCATCACCTTCGAGATGCCCTCAAAGGTGGCCGACTATAACGGATATGAGCTGTATGCTGCCATGATGACATACGACGAGGCCAACCAGACTTACGTCTACAACCCCGAGATGACATCGTTCACGCTCAGCTATGATGCTGCCACGCGTGCCATCACCACTCCTGAAGGAAGTCCGCTCGCCGACGGTAGCGTCATTATCGGCATGATGTGGGGCGACAATGAGACGTGGGTTGGTTGCGGCGACTGGAACATGTCGTTCGAGGTGATGAACGACAAGCCCGTCAGCGTTCCCGCCGACCTCAAGACCGAGGAGTATGCCGTCACGGCTGAAGGCTTTGCAGGCTGCCTGGCACAGGTGGGCTTCGACGGCAACGATGTCTACGTGCAGGGCTTCTATCCCAACATGCCCGATGCATGGATTAAGGGTACCATCAATGGCGACAAGGTGACATTCCCCAACGGACAGTACATCGGCGGCGACAAGGTGCTGGGCTACCACCAGTATCTCATGGGCGGCAGCGTGGAAGAGGTCTACGACCCCGAATGGGAGGAGACCTACGAAGAATATTCACTTAGTGGCGAGGACATCGTCTTCGACTACGATGCTGCTACCAAGACACTCTCCAACAGCTCGCTCTTCTTCGTCAACGCTGGTACAGAGGAACCCTTAGTAGCTCAAATATACGACAAGGCACGCATCAAGCCCTTCACCGAGGTGGCTGCCACACCGGCAGCTCCCGAATGGGTAGAGCTCTACGAGGGCGGCTACGGCTACTATGCCTCTGGATGGGGCTGGGGCTACATGAACTTCGACATGATCACCCTTGATGTCAACGGCGACTATATCCTGCCCGAAAAGCTGTCATACGCCTTCTATGCACGTGTCAATGGTGAGGAAATACCACTCACTTTCTCTACCGACGACTATCTCTACATCGACAACAACATGACGGAGATACCCTTCGGATATTCCGACAGCGGTGACTACGACATCTCTTGCAGTGGTGCCAATATGTCTCTGTACTACTACGTCATCGGCCCAGAGGCTTTCGGTATACAGGCCATCTACCGCGGAGCCGGCGAAGAGCACCGCTCCGAGATTGCATGGCAGAGCGTCTACGACTTAGGATCGGAGATTCAGCCCGAGGCTGCCAAGCCCGAATATCCCGAGGTGGCTGCCGACAATGTGGGCAACAGCATCGACTTCAGCTACTTCACCGGCAAGGAAGACATCACCGTATGGGGCGAAGCCAAGCCGCAGACCTACGATGTGGCTATCAGACTGAACGAGCCGGCTCTCGTCGGCACACACATCGACAACATCCAGATTCCGCTGCAGGGACTGGCCAATTTGAAGAACGTCAAGGTTTGGCTCTCGTCGCAGCTCCGCGTGGAGAACGGACAGAACGTGCCCGACCTCATGAGCGTCGATGTTACACCGACCGAGGAGGGATTCACCGTGGTCAATCTTGAGAAGCCCTACACCATCCCCGCCGAAGGTGTCTACGTGGGCTACTCCGTGACCATCGACGAACTGCTCGACGATGATGCCGCCTATCCCATCGTGCTTTGTGCGAACAACAAGACCGACGGACTCTTCCTGCACACATCCAACGGATTCCTGAAGTGGCTCCCCATGGCCGACAACATGGGACTGAACTCCATGATCAAGGTGAACGTGTCGGGTAAGACAGTGGCCGACAACGCCGTTGTCGCCGAGGAAAACAACACGCAGTATGTCAAGGTTGGCGAGCCCATCGAGCAGAAGCTGACCTTCGTCAACCACGGTTCGAAGGGCATACAGTCGCTCGACCTCGACCTCACCCTCAACGGCACAACCACTCAGAAGCACATCGACCTGGCAGAACCCGTAGAGGGAGCTTACGGCGTAACCACATCGCAGAACGTCACGCTGCCCGCACTGGCCGAACGTGGCAACTACGAGCTCAACGTGAAGGTGACGAAGGTGAACGGACAGGATAATGCCGAGGCTGAAGTTGTAGCCACATCACCCGTCATCGCCCTCAACACTGTTCCGAAGCACCGCACGCTGATGGAGGAATATACCGGCACATGGTGCGGATGGTGTATCCGTGGCTTCGTAGGCCTGGAGAAGCTCGCCGAGCTCTATCCCGACGACTTCGTCTGCGCCAGCTTCCACAATGGCGACCCGATGGAGATTATGTCGTCCGACGATTTCCCAAGCGATGTGCAGGGATTCCCCTCTGCCTACATGGACCGCATGGCCGAGATCGACCCGTTCTGGGGCTTCAACTATGGCGACAAGCCGATGGGTATCGTCGACGATATGGCTGAGCGCGCCAAGGAGTTCGGACAGGCCAGCATCGACATGGAGACAGCCTTCGATGCCGACAACGACCTCGTCACGGTAAACACCACCGTCACCTTCCCCTACGACGAGACGGAAGCCGACGAGCCGCAGTATGCCATTGAGTATCTCCTCCTGGCCGACGGACTGACCGGCGAAGGCTCCGACTGGGTACAGAGCAACTACTATGCTGGCAACACCGATGAGGCATGCGACGAGCTGCAGCCCTTCATCGACGCTCCAGACCACATCGAAGGACTCGTCTTCAATGATGTCGTCGTGATGGTTTCCGAGATTGGCGGCATAGAGGAAAGCCTGCCCGCCACCTACGCAGCTGACGAACCCATCAAGCACACCTATACCTTCAACCTGGCTGAGGCTTTGAACACCAGCGGCCAGTACGTCATCCAGGACAAGAACAAGCTGCGCGTCGTGGCTCTGCTCGTCAACTTAGAGACGGGCGAGGTTTGCAACGCCAACAAGGTGAAGGTAGGCGAGAAGACGGGCATCAACACCCTGACCGCCGACATGAACAACATCCGCAGCATCGACTACTTCGACCTCAGCGGCCGCAAGGTGAGTCGTGCCCAGCAGGGTGTCAGCATCATGCGCATCAACTACAACAACGGAACATCGAAGAGTGTCAAGGTGCTCCGCAAGTAAGCACGAGAAGCTTCAACAGGCAGGAGCCGACACTGCAGTTTGTCGGAACGTCGCCTGAAACGAATTGGAGGGTATGCCATCTGTGGCATACCCTCCTTCTGTGTTATTGAATGGATGGGAGTTAGTGTCATTCCTGTGCGCAATCATTGGGTGAATGAAGCGTAATTGATGGCAAATCCCGATACTACATTATTAATGTAGTCGGACTACTTTATTAATGTAGTCGGACTACTTTATTAATGTAGTCGGACTACTTTATTAATGTAGTGAGACTACCTTATTAATGTAGTGTCGCAGTTTGCCGCATATTGCATTGCTATTGATGGCATATTGCATCATGATTTGCGCTTTCTTACTGTCTGCTTCGAGGGCTGAGCGTCGGCTGTGAGGTACATCAGCACAAAATAGAAGACGGCACCCGTGACCAGTCCGGCCAACGCGTCGATGGCGTAGTGAGCCTGGATATACACCGTAGAGAAGCACAGCAGCACATAGAAAGGCAGCAGTATGAACAGCAGACGCCTGTCGCGGGCATGCCAGGCCAGGAACATCAGGATGGTGCTGATGCCGACGTGGCTGGAAGGGAAGGCTGCCGTGGGACGCTCGCCGGCGGCCTTGGCGTTCTCCACGAGGTGGTAGAAGAAACCATCGGTATAGCCTGGCGAGGGCAGGCACTCGGTATGGTGGTTGAAATAGTCGCCCACGTTGGGGAAGACGCCCTGCATGATGGTGTCGAGACCGACAGCCTGATAATAGAACGTCGGGCCGACCACGGGCAGGAAGACAAAGATGACGTAGAAGAGGAAGAACGATGCCATGACGACAAACGATGCATGGAGGAACTCGTCGTAGCGGCGGAAGAAATAGTAGAGTATGACGACGGCTATCATCGGATAGTAGGAGGCATAGCCCAAGTCCATCAGCTCGCTGAAGAGACCTCCCCCAACCCCTCCAAAAGAGGTGAGCTGTGAGAAGAGCAGGGCCGGCTGGCAACCGAAGAGCTGCTGCTCCCACGTGGCGAAGATGTGGTCGAGGTTGGGAAACATGCGGTTGAGCTCATACGTGTCGGGGTACCACCACGAGAGCAGGGCTACCTGGACGACGACACGCGCCAGTCGAGTCAGCCGGCAAGGCACCATGCGGTAGACGGCATAGAGGGCCGCCGTGGTGAAGAGAATACGCACACGCCCCCAGAGCATCGCTTCGGGGTTCTGTACCTTGGTATAACAGAATACGATGACGAGCGTCGTCAGCACGAGGTAGGCTATCATGGCCCATTCTACGGCGAACAGGTTTTTCGATGGTTTGGATTCTATCATCAATTATCAATTATCAATTTTCAATTTTCAATTAGTCTCACAGCCAGTGGTTGTCTTTATACCATTGGATGGTCGTGGGAACACCGACGGCGAGTGGCCACTGCGGGTCGTAGCCCAGCTCGTCGCGTGTGGGCTGGATGTCGCACTTCCAGTTGCGCTGCCGCAGAATGTGATACTTGTCGTTGTTCAGGGCGCTGATGCGGCCTGTCAGCCTGCCGAAGCATTCACCGCAGAATGTTCCGATGCGCAGCATCCACAGCGGAGCCTTGATGCGCAGGCAGAAGGGATGGCCCAGCTCCTGGATGATCAGGCCGCTGAAAGCCTTCGACGAATAGACATTGCCGTCGGTGAGGAAGTATTTCCGTCCCGACTGTCCTCTCTCCAAGGCAAGGAAGACCGCCTGCACCACGTCGAGCACATAGACGAAGGTGATGACCTGCGGTTTGTAGCCCACGGCGAAGTCGACATGCCCCCGGATGCTCTTGGCCATGAGGAAGTAGTCGCGCTCGCGCGGTCCGTAGACGCCCGTCGGTCGCAGCACGATGTAGGGGAAGGGCAGCTGCGCCCGGTCGAGCCATTGCTCCGCCTCGTATTTGCTCTGTCCGTAGGCTGTGTTGGGCTGCGGTGTGTCGAGGTCGCAGATGTCGCGATAGGGGATGTCTTCGTGGATGGGACCGAAGATGCTGAGGCTGCTCAGGTAGACAAGTTTGCGCAGCGGCATGCCCGAGGCCACCAGTGCGTTGACCAGATGGATGGTTCCCTGCGTATTGATGCGTCGGAAGTCGTCGCGGCAGACGCATTTCGTCACGCCGGCGGCATGGACGACGTAGTCGAAGCTATGTCCGCTGAGCTGTTTGACGAGCTTCTGCTCCGACGAGAGGTCGAGCTCGATGAAGTGGATTCGCGGGTCGGAGAGGTATTGTCGGGAGCTGCTCTTGCGCACAGCGGCCCACACCTCCATATCACGCCGCAGGGCTTCCTCGACAATGAAGCTGCCGATGAAGCCCGAAGCGCCTGTTATCAAGATTTTTTCCATCAGAACTTATACTTATAGCCGAGGCCGATGATGTGCATGTTGGGATCGTCGTCGTGGCTGTCGAGGTAACGGTAGAAGGCACTGACGACGTGCTGCTTGGTCAGTTTCCAGTCGGCACCAGCCGTGTAGCGTATCTTCTGCAAGCCGCCCTTGGCGTTGTACAGCTCGATGCTGGCATAGGGGTCGATCTTGCATTTCGGTATGTCGTATTCGGCCTGCAGGCGCGAACGGAGCACATGCTGTGCCTTGCCATCCTTCGTCTTTTCCTCCCACTCGTCGTCGTCGATGTCATAGCGATCGACGGTGGTCTCTGGGCGGTATGTGTACTGCCAGCGTTCGCGCAGCGACAGGTCGAAGCGTCCGGTGCGCCACTGTCCTGTCACGGAGGCAAACAGGCGGTGCTTGGTGCACCACCAGGCGGGTGTCCACTTGTTGGGGTCTACGCCGTTGTCCTTCCACGACGTCTCGTCGTCGTTCAGCACGCGCATGAACTTATAGCCCGCGTCAATCTTCAACCATTTCAACGGTTTGTAAGTGGCCGAAGCCGCTATGGTCCAGCGGTCGGTGGCACCGAAGTCTTCACGCAGGCGATACTCTGCCTCGGCAGCGATGTTCCACTGCTTGCTGAGCTTCTTCTGCACTTCGGCACTGGTCCACAGGCCTGTCTCGGTGTCGCTCTGGGCGACGGCTGGCAGCATCATGAAGGCTGCCAAGGCCGTTAACAATAACTTTTTCATTGCTTCTCTCTCCTATACATTATTATAATAAGGTAACTTTTGGCATTTTGAGCATGGTGTCGACGCCGTTGCTGTGCTTGTCGTCGCCGACATAGTAGATCTTCAGCATCGCCGTGTCGCGGAGGAAGTCGACGGCCCCTACCTCCACTTTCTTGACTTGCAGGCCGAGACGCTGTTCGAGGTCGGCCTTCAGGTCGGCATAGCGGTCAGGAGCAATCAGCTCGATGCGGTCGTACTGCACCAGCTTGACGGGTTGCATGCGCAGGAATCGTTCGCACAGCCAGATGGCGGCGACGACGATGAGGTTGGTCGTCAGCAGTTCGGCGAGCGACAGTGTGGAGCCCAGGGCATTGACCACCGAGAGGGAGATGAGCACGAAGAGGTAGGTCATCTCGCGCACGGGCATCGTGTCAGTCCGGTAGCGCATGATAGAGAAGATTCCGAACAGGCCGATACCGATGCCGATGCCTGTCTTTCCTTTCATATCCTCGAGCACGAAGATCATGAAGAACACGAGGAAGAAGATGGCGATGGCGATGAGCATGAACGTGAAGTAGAAGTCGCGCCGACGACTCTTCGTGTAATATAGGCGGTCGATGATGAACCAGTTGACCGCGACGGATATCAGGAACCTCACCAGCATGTGGGCGAAGTCGGCTGTGAATAAGCTTGCTATTGTATCCATAGTTTTACTCCTTTCTTTTACTATCCCAATTATTATTTGATTTTCTAATTCTCTAATTCTTTAATTTTTCAACAGTTTCTCCACGTCGTGTAGTTTCGGCTTGAAGCGATTGATTCTGAGCGAAGGGTTGGTCAGCGCCGACCCCATGCAGTATTTGCTGAACCCATGAGGATGGATGCGCAGCTGGCGTAGCATGTCCAGCACGGGAGACGGCTGGAGTCCGTCGCGTTTCAGTTCGATGATGACCAGCGGGTTCATTTCGCATTGTTGACCGCTGACGATGTTGTTGAAGCAGAGCTCGGTGTCGATGGTGAGCCGCTCGGTGCGCTGCTTGTTCACCAATGTGATGCGGCGGAAGGCATTCTCTAAGGCGGGGCGCAGACAGTCAGTCTGATAGTGCAGCGTCTGTCTGAGGAAGTCGCGTTGCTCTTGTCCAATCTGCATGTCACTGACGCGTATGCGCTTCTTCTTCGTCCGTCCGCGGTTGTTCTTCGTCTTTACCTCAAGAAAGTGGAGGTCGGAGCTGACATACGAGCGGAAACGCATCTTCTGGCGGTTGGCGTGTCCATACTGGTGGACGTAGAACATATCGTAGTCGTTGGTGTCGTAGTAGGTGGTACGATAGAGCATGTTGCGCTCGCCGCCGATCTCCTGGACGAAGTAGTCGTCGGTGCCCATCAGGAGGAGTTTCCGAAGCATGGGCTCGGTGGTGATGAACTTCGTGTCGATACGGTTCATCAGCCTGATGCCTTTCATCTCTTCGAGAGTGATGGGGCTGTAGGATTCTAAGAGCTGCTGTATGTTGTCCATCTTTGCTAAAGTTTTTAAAATAGGAGCAGAGAAACAAACTCAAAAAAATAAATGAAACATAATGAGTGAGAAGACAATGTAAGAGTTCGTCTCTCTGGCTCCTTTTTATTATCACCCTGAATAACTATCTCGCTTGCAAAGGTAATACAAATTGCGTAATATGCAAAATATCTTCAGCATAAACCACTTTTTTTTCAACAAATCGGCTCTACGGCTCTCCATTTTGAGCTGTTTCCCGATGGAGAATCTCTTGAATACGGCTTATCTTGCTTTGCCTGTCGAAGGAGAAGGTGCGACTGTTGCGGTCGATGAAGACGAACATCTGCATGGCCCGCTCGAACAGCATCTGGCGCATAGGCCCTGTCTTGACTTCCGTCTCGGCGTAATAGAGCTCGGCGAGCATCTCCATGCGGTAGAGACGTTCCTCCTCCGGCCACCGGGTGAAGGAGTCCATCACGTCGTCCATTGTGGCGGTATGGTAGAACACATGGTCGCCAACATAGCTGTCGTAGAGCTCGAGAATCTTCTCTTGCTTCTTCTTGACATCTTTCTGCCGGCTGACATACAGCTGCAGGGCTTCCATAAACTCGCGGATAATCCGCATGATATAGTCTTGTTGAATCATTCTGTCGAGTCGGCTGTTAGGTTTTGTCGAAGCTGAAAGGCTTCCTGCGTCATCCATACGCCGATGGTCTTGGCGCGCAGGTAGTTCTCGCTCATGTACATCAGTCCGCCAAAGGGGTTGTCGCTACCCCACGAGTTCTTACAGATGAAGTATTTCTTCCCTTTCGGCGTGCGGGCGATGCCCACTATTTCCATGCAGTGGTCGTCGGTCGTGGTGAATCGTTCGAAGTCGCGCTGCCTCGTCTCCTGCGTTACCTCCTGACGCTCGTCGGCCATGCGTGCGATGCCTTTCTCGAAAGAGAACAGCGCCTCGCTGGTGTCGCCCTCCCAACAGACGGGATGACCGCCGCGAAGGGCTCGCTCGATGTGCGTCGTGAGCGTGTCGAGGGGCAGGTTCAGAAAGGGGTAGCGCCCGTGGTTGTCGGGCACCTCCAGGGCGAACTGCTCGCCGAAAGGATGGTGTGTGAAGCTGGTCAGTGCCACATATTCGTCTTCCTGGCAGACACTCCGTGCAAACTCCTGCGGCGTATATTCGGCTCCGTACATGAAGACATAGCGCAGGTCGGGACGTATCTCGTTGTCGAGCAGGCGGGCCAGGTCGCGCCGTAGCTGCTTCACGCCCGTGCGTTTTTTTATAGAGGTGTTGACCAGTTCTTCTACACGACGCATCAACACGCTGTAGTTGACGTCGCTGCGGTAGGCATCGTACTGGCATGTACCATAGCGCATGAGCAGGTCGACGAGCTGCGAACAGACACCACGCATGACGATGGGCTTCCTGCCGTCCGACAGGTAGTGCTGTTCGGCCTGCATCTCCAGCATGCGTCGTGCCACGAAGTGGGGCGAAAGGTTCACCGAGTCGCCACGCATGAGGTGTTCGCTCTCTATCGTGGCCAGCATGGCATACATCCAGCAAAGCGAGCTGTGCCCCTGGTCTTTCACCGGTGTGTAGCCGACGATGCACTCCGTCTGCGGAGGCGCCTGCATGTTGCCTTCGTTTCCTTTTTGGCGGTTGCACGCTGTCAGCATGGTCACCAGTGTCAACATCAATGCCACGATTCTCACCATTGTGTACGTTTGAAGGTGCAAAATTACGAATTTATTCTGGATTGCGCAAAAATCTTTCTTTAAATCTCTTCAATTTATGTCGATTTTTTCGTTTTTCGCTTTTCGTCTCATTTTTTTTATGTACCTTTGCAAAAACATACGACAGATACAGCTATGGCAAAAGGAAAAAACAAAGGCAAACGCCTGACCAAGAAACAGATGGTGGAGTTGGTCTCTGCATTGTTTCAGCAGAACCCCGCCACATCGTTCTCCATGAAGCAAATTTTCAAGTTGCTCCACCTCGATACACATCCGGCAAAGATGCTGTGCGTAGACATCCTCGAAGATATGGCTTGGGACGACTATCTGAAGAAGGAAGCCGAAAACCACTACCGCCTGAACATGCAGGGACAGGTGGCCGAAGGAACGTTCATCCGCAAGGCCAACGGCAAGAACTCGTTCCTTGCCGACGGTTCCGACAAGCCCGTCTTTGTGGCGGAGCGCAACTCGATGTTCGCCCTGAATGGCGACCGGGTGCGCGTCACGATGATGGCCCGCCGCCAGAAACATATCAAGGAGGCGATGGTGACCGAAATATTGAAACGCGCCCACGACCAGGTGGTGGGACGGCTGAAGGTGGAGCGCGACTTCGCCTTCCTCATCTCCGACAACAACACGTTCGTCCACGACGTGTTCATCCCAAAGCGCAAGCTCAAGGGTGGCAAGACGGGCGATAAGGCTGTGGTGAAGATAACCGAGTGGCCGTCGATGGAAAGCAAGAACATTGCGGGCGAAGTGGTCGACATCCTGGGTAAGACTGGTGAGAACAATGCCGAGATGCACGCTATCCTGGCTCAGTATAACCTTCCTTACAAATACCCGAAGAATGTCGAGGAGGCTGCCAAACGTATCGAACCGGGCATCACTCCCGAGGAGATAGCCCGCCGCGAAGACTTCCGCGACGTGCTCACCTTTACCATCGACCCGAAGGATGCCAAGGACTTCGACGACGCACTCTCGTTCCGGATGATTGACAAGGTGAAAGGGGGAAAGACAAACAGCTCGTCGTCTTTCTACGAAGTGGGTGTCCATATTGCCGATGTGTCGCACTATGTCAAGGAGGGCAGCGTCATCGACAAGGAGGCACAGCGTCGCGCCACAAGCGTCTACCTCGTAGACAGGACTATTCCCATGCTGCCCGAACGACTCTGCAACTTCATCTGCTCGCTCCGACCCGACGAGGAGAAGTTGTGCTATAGCGTGGTGTTCCTGCTCGACGACGAGGCAAAGATACATTCCTGGCGACTCGTCCACACCGTCATTCGCAGCGACCGACGCTTTGCCTACGAGGAGGTGCAGGATATTATTACTCGTGGGGACAAGGGGACGGCAGTCGGCGAGCAAAAGAATAGCTCTGAGAGTAATCTCACACCTTCGATAAACACTGCCATCCTCATCTTGAACCAACTGGCTCAGAAGTTGCGCGAACAGCGCTTCAAGAATGGGGCCATGCGCTTCGACCGCGAAGAGCTGCACTTCGACATCGACGAGAAGGGCAAGCCGACACGCGCCTACTTCAAGCGCTCGAACGAGGCCACACAGCTCATCGAGGAGTTCATGCTGCTGGCCAACCGACAAGTGGCAGAGAGCATCGGCCGCGTCCCCAAGGGAAAGAAGGCCAAGACGCTGCCCTACCGCATCCACGAACAGCCCGACCCGACGAAGCTGGAAACGCTGCGGCAGTTTATCACCCGCTTCGGCTACAAAGTGAAGACGATGGGTACGAAGGGCGAGATATCGCGTTCGCTCAACAAGCTGATGGACGATGTCCACGGAAAGAAAGAGGAGAACGTCATCCAGATGGTGGCCCTCCGAGCCATGATGAAGGCCAAATACAGTGTCCACAACATCGGCCACTACGGCCTCAGCTTCGACTATTACACCCATTTCACCTCGCCCATCCGTCGCTACCCCGACACAATGGTGCACCGGCTGCTCACACGATATCAGGAGGGTGGGCGCTCGGCCAACAAAGACCACTACGAGGAACTCTGCGAGCACTCGTCGGACATGGAGCAGACGGCACAATATGCCGAGCGCGACTCTATCAAATACAAGATGGTGGAGTTTATGTCGCAGTTCATCGGCGAGGAGTTCGATGCCCATATCAGCGGCATCACTTCCTATGGCATCTATGCCGAGATAGACGAGAACCACTGCGAGGGAATGGTGCCCATGTCCGACCTCGACGACGACTACTACGACTTCGACGAGCGCAACTACCGCCTCGTGGGTCGTCGCCGTCACCACAAATATCAGCTGGGCGACCCCATCCGCATCCGTGTGGCACGCGCCAACATCGACAAGCGACAGCTCGACTTCACGCTCGCCGAATAAATACGTTGTTCTTTATGAAAAAACTCTATATCGAAACCTACGGCTGCCAGATGAATGTAGCCGACTCGGAGGTCGTCGCCGCCGTCATGCAGATGGCGGGCTACGAAACAACCGACAGCCTCGACGAGGCTGATGCCGTATTCCTCAATACCTGCTCGGTGCGCGACAACGCCGAGCAGAAGATTTACCATCGCCTCGATGTACTCAACGCCATAAAGAAAAGGCGTCAGACCGCTTCTTCCTTCTCTCGGGGAGGCCAGGAGCCGACTTCCCTCATCATCGGTGTACTTGGCTGTATGGCCGAGCGGGTCAAGGAAGACCTGCTCAACAGTCATCATGCCGACCTCGTGGCCGGACCGGATGCCTATCTCACACTGCCCGACCTCATCGCACAGGCTGAGACTGGCCACAAGGCCATCAACATCGAGCTGTCAACATCCGAGACTTACCGCGACATCATCCCACAGCGCATCTTCGGTGCACGTATCGGCGGTTTTGTCAGCATTATGCGTGGCTGCAACAACTTCTGCCACTACTGCATCGTGCCTTACACTCGTGGCAGGGAACGCTCACGCGACGTGGAGAGCATTCTTCGCGAGGTGAACGACCTGAGCGAGAAAGGCTTCCGCGAGGTGACACTGCTCGGACAGAACGTCAACAGCTATGGCCTCTCGCCTTCCGGAAAGCCCATAGAGGGCGGCACCAGCTTCGCCCAACTGCTGCGCCGTGTAGCTCGTGAGGTGCCACAGATGCGCGTGCGTTTCACTACTTCCAATCCTGAAGACATGAGCGAGGACATCCTCTATGCCATTGCCGAAGAGCCTAACCTCTGTCCGCACATCCACTTCCCGGCTCAGAGTGGCAGCAACGAGACATTGCGGCTGATGAACCGTAAGTACACTCGCGAGGACTATCTGCAGAAAGTGGCCTCGATTCGCCGCATCATTCCAGGCTGCGGACTGTCGACCGACATCTTCGTAGGCTATTGCAACGAGACGGAAGCCGACTTCCAACAGACGCTCTCGCTGGTCAGAGAGGTTCAGTTCGACTCCGCCTTTATGTTCAAATATTCCGAACGACCGGGTACGTATGCTGCCAAACACCTTGACGACAATGTTCCCGAAGAAGAGAAGATACGTCGTCTGAACGAGCTCATAGCCCTGCAGACACAGATCTCAGCGCAGCGCAACGCTCTCGATGTGGGTCTCTGCTTCGATGTGTTGGTGGAAAATTTCAGCAAACGTTCGCACGAACAGTTGTGCGGCCGTACGCCCCAAAACAAAATGGTGGTGTTCGACAAGGGCAGCAACCACATTGGCGATACCGTTCGTGTCCGCATCACGGGGAGCACCAGTGCCACGCTGTTCGGCAAGCCGGTTTTTTAGTTTTGGAACCTCGAAACCTCGAAATACCGGAATGCCGAAATGCGAGAAAATCGAAATATCGACAACAAGCAAAAAGATTCATGAAGGAATTTCTGAAAGTATTGCGGCGATTCGTGCCGCCCTATAAGAAGTATCTGGTGCTGTCTGTGGTATTCAACATCCTGTCGGCCGTGCTGAACATCTTCTCTTTCGCTACGCTCATCCCCATGCTCAACATCCTGTTCAAGACGGGCGACGGCGAGAGTGCCACACAGCTGATGCCTTGGACGTGGAGCAATATCGACGAAGTGGCGATGAACAACATGAACTACTACGTCAACCAGCTCATCGCTTCATCAGGAGCCACAACGGCACTACTCGTCATCGGCATCGTCCTGGCTGTGATGACGGCCCTGAAGACGGGAGCCTACTTCCTCTCGTCGGCAACGATCATCCCCATCCGAACGGGCGTTGTCCGCGACATCCGCAACCAACTCTACCAGAAGATAACATCGCTGCCGCTCGGCTTTTTCAGCGAAGAACGCAAGGGCGACATCATCGCTCGTATGAGCGGCGATGTGCAGGAGATAGAAAACAGTATTATGTCATCTTTAGACATGCTCTTCAAGAACCCCATCCTCATCATCGTCTATTTCGCCATGCTCCTCGTCGTGTCGTGGCAACTGACGCTCTTCACCATCATCTTCGTTCCCATCTTCGGATGGTTCATGGGGATGGTGGGCCGCAAGCTGAAGCGAAAGAGCATCAAAGCGCAGGCACTCTGGAGCGACACGATGAGCCAGGTGGAAGAGACGTTGGGCGGACTGCGCATCATCAAGGCCTTCTGTGCCGAAACGCTGATGAACAAGAAGTTCGACCGGATCAACACAGCCTACCGCAACGACATCATGCGCGTGAACATCCGCCAGTCGATGGCCCATCCGATGTCGGAGTTCCTGGGTACGGTGATGATTGTCATTGTGTTGTGGTTCGGCGGTATTCTGGTGCTGAACAACATGACCTTGACAGGCCCTATCTTCATTTATTACATGGTCATTCTCTACTCTATCATCAATCCGCTGAAGGAGTTTTCCAAGGCTGGCTACAACATCCCGAAGGGCTTGGCTTCGATGGAAAGGGTAGACAAGATACTGATGGCTGAGAGCAACATCAAGGAACCTGCCCATCCGAAGCATATCTCGGCGTTTGAACATCAGATAGAGTTCCGCCATGTATGGTTCGGATATAGCCTCACCCCCAACCCCTCTCCGAGTGGAGAGGGGGGAGATTGCGCTATGGAGCAGGAAACGTCTGTCAATTGGGTGCTGCGCGATATCAACCTCGTCATCGAGAAGGGTAAGACCGTGGCCCTCGTTGGGCAGTCGGGTGGGGGGAAGTCGACACTCGTCGACCTCATCCCGCGCTACTACGACGTGCAGGAGGGTGAGGTACTCATCGATGGCATCAACGTGAAAGACTTAGGTCTGTACGACCTGCGGCAACTCATCGGCAACGTCAACCAAGAGGCCATCCTCTTCAACGACTCGTTCCGCAACAACATTTCGTTTGGAAACCAACAGGCATCGCAGGCCGACATCGAACAGGCTGCGCAGATAGCCAACGCCCACGACTTCATCATGCAGTCGGAACAGGGTTACGACACGAATATAGGCGACCGTGGCGGACGTCTCTCTGGCGGTCAGCGGCAGCGAGTAAGCATCGCTCGGGCCATCCTGAAGAATCCGCCCATCCTTATCCTCGACGAGGCTACGTCGGCCCTCGACACCGAGAGCGAGCGCCTCGTTCAGGATGCACTGGAGAAACTGATGAAGACACGCACCACCATAGCTATCGCCCACCGCCTGTCTACTATCAAGAACGCCGACGAGATATGCGTGCTGCACGAGGGACAGATTGTTGAACGGGGCACTCACGACGAGCTGCTCGCCCGCGACGGTTATTATCACAAGCTGCACGACATGCAGCAATAATGCTAATAGACAATGCTGACGGGACCCATCAGGCCGGCCGGCAGCAGGGGCGATGTGGCATCGTAGAACTTGACGGGTGTATAGGTGACAGGCTGTGTGCAGCCGGGCTGTTGGTCGCCGATGATGCGGTTGACCCATTGGTTGACGACGCGTATCTCTATCTCGTTTTTTCCCTTGCGCAACGCCTCGGTGATGTCCGTACGGTATGGAGCTTTCCATAGCGTGGCTATGGGCTGACCGTTGATGAAGACATCGGCCACACAGCCCACGTCTCCAAGGTCGAGAAGTAAGCGCCCCTTCTGGAAATCTTTTTTGGACAGACGGAATGAGTTGCGATAGATGGCCGTTCCGGAATAGTAGCGGATGTCCGCATCGGTCGACTCGGTGTAAGAACCGAGATGGTCGACGACGATGGTCATCCCACCCTCCGTCAGCGGCTTTCCGTAAAGGGCGGGGTCGGAAGCAGGGAAGAATGTCACTTCCCACGGACTGTCAATCCTGCAGCACACCGCCTCTTGAGGCTTGTCAACAACATGTTCTTGCTTTTCTGTCTTTTCGGAGAACACGACGAAAAGTGCATCGTCGGGCAACATGTCCAGACTGACGGTGGTCTTTCCGTTGTCCATCCTGTACGACACCTCTTCCGTACGTCCCGTTTCAGGATTCCAAACCATCGGCTTCCTGCCGCTGACACGGAAGGTAACCTGCAACGGGCGAGGAGTCTTTGAACGGTTGTTGAGCCAGTAGATTTCTGCTTCGGGCGTGGTGCGATGCACAAAGCGCAGGTCGGTCATATCAGGAGCCGAGACATCGGGGGTGAGGGAAGCAAGGACAGAAGCATATTGTCCTGGCGGAAAAGCCAACGGACACTGCGACGAGGAATCAGACGACTCACAGACGATGGGGGCGCCTTGCGCACGCAGAGCTTCTATCTTTTTGACGACAGACTCGCTGAAGTGGTGGCAGGTCTTGCCGACGACGAGGAGCGAATACTGCGAGCCGCTGGGTGTCGTGAGGTAGCGGCCGTCGTATTGTATCAGGTCGAGCAGCGCATCTTTGTTCAGATAGTCGTAGTTGAAACCGACAGGCAGGTCGGGCGTCTGATGTCCGAAGAGACTTGTCACCACATCGTCTTCGCCATAATAATAAAGTATATCGGCCACATTGCGGCCCTGTTGCAGCATGTAGCAGCTGCGGGCGAGATAGTCGGTCCATGCTCGGGCCTGTTCAGCCCACGTCTCATGGCGGTTGAACCACTGTCCGTAGAAGTTCAGTCCGAGTCCGGGGCGCACGTTGTCCAATGGCTGATGGGTACTCTCGTGTATAACAAAGCGGTTGGCACCGTTGGCCATCTCGAGGTCGGCCGTCGACTTCAGACTGCCGGGATAGTCGGTATAAGCGCCGCCGACGTAGCCGTTGACGGTCATCGACTCCACCGCCACGAAGGGCTTGCCATAGAGATGAGCCACCGAGGCCGACTCACGGATGTCGCTCTCGCCCATCGTTCCCGAAGAGTTGAAGGCCTGCTTGTCGCTGAGTCGCCACATGGCAGCCATCGGGATGTCAGCCTTGCTCTTCACCGTCATGCCGTCAACGAGGTAGAGCCGACCGTTCTCGTGGGCTTCGAAGTAGGTCTTCAGTCCGTAATCATGAGCGATGCGTGCCGCATTCTCGTACATACACTCGCCAATCAGTTCGCCGATGGTCGTACGCCAGTCGTAGAGAAACTCCTCGCTGCGCTCGCTGCTCTCCACAATCTGTCCTGTCAGCACAGGCAGCCAGGGCCACAGACTGTAGCCTCGGCGCTGCTCAAACTC
>JAGBLC010000150.1 GCA_017635615.1 Prevotella sp. | reverse complement strand
GTTCGTATCGTGACCTGCCTTTGCGTCTGGCAGAGTTTGGTACGGTTTACCGTTACGAGCAGAGCGGCGAGTTGCACGGACTGACCCGTGTGCGCTCGTTCACGCAAGACGATGCCCACCTCTTCTGCCGTCCCGACCAGGTGAAGCAGGAGTTCCTCGGTGTGATGGACATCGTGAACATCGTGCTGAAGGCCTTCGGCTTCAACTTCGAGGCACAGATATCGCTGCGCGACCCCAACGACCACGAGAAGTATGTGGGTACCGACGAAGACTGGGCTCTGGCTGAGAAGGCCATCGTCGAGGCTTGCGAGGAGAAGGGTCTGAAGGCGAAGATAGAATATGGCGAGGCTGCCTTCTACGGTCCGAAGCTCGACTTCATGATTAAGGATGCCATCGGCCGCCGCTGGCAGCTGGGCACCATCCAGGTGGACTACAACCTGCCGAAGCGCTTCCAGCTGGAGTATACCGACGAGGACAACCAGAAAAAGACGCCCGTGATGATCCACCGCGCACCGTTCGGTTCGATGGAACGCTTCACGGCCGTGCTCATCGAGCATACCGCCGGCCACTTCCCCCTATGGCTCACTCCCGACCAGGTGGCTATCCTGCCGCTCTCTGAGAAATACAACGACTATGCCCACCGCGTGGCTAAGGAGTTTGACCTGCAGGGTGTGCGTGCCACCATCGACCTGCGCAACGAGAAGCTGGGCCGCAAGATTCGCGACAACGAGCTGAAGCGCATCCCCTATATGGTGATTGTCGGCGAGAAGGAGCAGGAGGATGGCACCGTTGCCGTGCGTCCGCAAGGCGGCGGCGAGCAGAGCGTCATGACCATCCAGGAGTTCATCGATGAGGTGAATGGCCGTGTGGCTGAGATGACGAAGGAGTTCTAACTTTTCGCGACATTAGTTATTTCAGATAATAGAAAGAGGTCACGCTCATTTCCCGAGCGTGACCTCTTGTTGTTTTCGGGCGGAAACGCCGTTCCGCCCTACAATGTCGCTAACGTAGGAGGTCACGCTTCTTAGCGTGACACCTGCCACGTTATTGCCACCTATGTGCTGTTGCGACGCTGGGAAGCGTCGCCTCCTACGCTGCCACGTATTTGCGGCTTATGTGCTGTTGCGACGCTGGGAAGCGTCGCCTCCTACGCTGCCACGTATGTGCTGCTTATGTGCTGTTGCGACGCTGAGGACAGCGTCGCCTCCTACGAATGTTTAGCTTATTTGATGTAGGGAGCCAGAGCCGACACTTGGTGGGCCACCTCGCGCGAGAGGAGCCGCGCCACCTCGTGAGCACCGTAGACGTTGTAGTGGGTGTTGTCTTTCCGGCCTTCGGGCAGGGCAGGATGCTCGCCCTTGCGATACCACACATGCAGGCGGCGCGAGCCTTCAATGCCCATCTGCTGCTCCAGGTCGTGCGTAATCTGCTGCGCATCGATGAAGGGCACGTTCATCTCGCGGGCTATCATTCTGGGCACGACGGCATATTGGCCATGTGTGTCGACCAGGGTGTCGCTCGTGATGACCTCATCGGAGAAGGTGGTGTTGCGGAGCGACTCGTCGTCGATACTGGGGTCGTGGTTCAGGAGGAAGTTGCGGCGCACCACACTGTTGAACAACACAGGTATGGCACCCTTCATCCGTGCCTGCCTGACGTAGAGGCGCAGATTGGCATCGAAGGTCGAGCCCACCTGGGTATATCGACGGGGGTCGTCCTTCTCGTCGTTGTGCCCAAACTGAATGAAGACATAGTCGCCGGGCTTCAGGCGGTTCACCACGCGCTGCCAGCGCCCCTCGTCCATGAAGCTCTTCGACGAACGGCCGTTGACAGCATGGTTCTCGATGCGGACATCGTCGGTGAAGTATTCGTGGAGCACCATCCCCCACCCTCTCTCGGGACTGCCTTTCGTGGTGTCCTTGTTGGCCATCGTGGAGTCGCCTATCAGGTAGATGGTGACAGGTTGGTCAGTAGAAGCCGACAGCATGGTGGCAACGACCAAAAGCAGGAGGAGTCTGAATGGTTTCATGTTACGATGATGTGATTACTGACATATTCTATCTATCAACTCATCGGGCGAGACAAGCTCCTGTTCGCCGGTGAGCATATTCTTCAGTGTCAGCTTGCCCTGCTGCATCTCGTTCTCGCCGGCCAGCGCCACGAAGGGAATCTGCTTGGCATTGGCATAGCTCATCTGCTTCTTCATCTTCACGCTGTCGGGATAGACCTCTGTGCGGATGCCTGCCTGACGGGCCTTGGCGGCCAGCGGCAGACAATATTTCACCTCGTCGGCACCGAAGTTGATGAAGAGCAGCTGCGTGCCACCCGTTGCCTCTTTGGGATAAGCATCGAGGGCGTTGAGGACGTCGAAGATACGGTCGACACCGAACGAGAAGCCCACACCCGAGAGTCCGGGCATACCGAAGATGCCCGTCAGGTTGTCGTAGCGTCCGCCGCCGGTGATACTGCCTATCTGCACATCCAAGGCCTTCACCTCGAAGATAGCTCCCGTGTAGTAGCTAAGGCCACGTGCCAGCGTTAGGTCGAGCTGCAGCTCGTTGTTCAGTTTACTGCATGCCGACGACTCTTCTTCGCCAAGGGCACCAAGCAGTCGGAGGATGAAACGCAGTTCTTCCACGCCTTTCTGTCCAATTTCAGAGTCTTTCAGCACTTCGCTTATCACTTGAAGCTTTTCGGCATTACTTCCTGACAGTGAGATGATTGGCTGCAGCTTGTCAATAGCTTCCTGCGACAGTCCATTCTTCGCCAGCTCTTCGTTGACGGCCTCAAGACCTATCTTGTCGAGCTTGTCGATGGCCACCGTGATGTCGACAATCTTGTCGGCAGCTCCGATGACCTCGGCAATGCCGGTGAGAATCTTGCGGTTGTTGATTTTTATCTGTACACGCACCCCGAAGCGGGTGAAGACGGTGTCGATAATCTGCAGCAGCTCCACCTCGTTGAGCAACGAGTCGCTGCCTACAACATCGCCGTCGAACTGGTAGAACTCGCGGTAGCGTCCCTTCTGCGGGCGGTCGGCCCGCCAGACGGGCTGCACCTGATAGCGCTTGAAGGGCAGCTGCAGCTCTTCGCGGTGCATCACCACATAGCGTGCGAAGGGCACGGTGAGGTCGTAGCGCAGACCTTTCTCGCAGAAGCGTGCCGCGAGATGCAGCACGTTGCGCTCGCGCAGCTCGTCGTCGCTCACCTTACTGGTGAAGTCGCCGCTGTTGAGCACCTTGAAGAGCAGTTTGTCGCCCTCTTCGCCATACTTGCCCATGAGGGTCTGCAGGGTCTCCATCGCGGGTGTCTCTATCTGCTGGAAGCCGTAGAGGGCATAGACGCTGCGTATGGTGTCGAATATATAGTTGCGCTTGGCCATCTCGACGGGCGAGAAGTCGCGCGTTCCTTTGGGTATACTGGGTTTGTTTGCCATTGTATCGGGGATAATTGGAATTGATTGGGATGATTTGGAGTTATTGTCTAACGATAGTCTGACTACGGTCCGGCCCGAAGGAGACGATGCAGATGGGAGTCTCCAGTTGCTCTTCGAGGAAAGCGATGTAGTCTTTGAAACCCTGCGGGAACTGCTCCTCGCTGGTCATCTTCGTCATGTCCGTCTGCCATCCGGGCAGCTCCTTGTAAACAGGCTCAACACCACTTTCGACGCTGAAGGGGAAGTCCCTCGTTTCCTGTCCGTTGACACGATAGGCGACACACGCCTTGATGGTCTTGAACGAGTCGAGAACGTCGCTCTTCATCATGATGAGCTTCGTGACACCGTTCACCATGACGGCATAGCGAAGGGCTACCAGGTCGATCCATCCGCAGCGGCGCTCACGCCCCGTGACGGCTCCGTATTCGTGTCCCAGGTCGCGCAACGTCTTGCCTGTCTCGTCGAAGAGCTCGGTGGGGAAAGGTCCTGCTCCCACTCGTGTGCAGTAGGCCTTCATGATGCCGAAGACATCGCCAATCTTGTTCGGTCCGATACCGAGCCCCGTGCAGGCGCCGGCACAGATGGTGTTCGACGAGGTGACGAAGGGATAGCTGCCGAAGTCGATGTCGAGCATCGTTCCCTGTGCCCCCTCACAGAGCACCGACTTACCCTCTCGCAGCAGTCGGTTCACCTCGTGTTCAGAGTCGACGATAGTGAACTGCTTGATGTATTCTATGCCTTCCATCCATGTACGCTCCACCTCGGTGAGGTCGTAGTCGGTCATTCCGAGCGACTTGAGGATGGCCTCGTGGCGAGCCTTATGAGCAGCATACTTCTCGTCGAAGCGGTCGAATATGTCGCCTACGCGCAGTCCCGTGCGCGACACCTTGTCGGTATAGGCCGGACCGATGCCCTTTCCAGTCGTGCCAACTTTGCTCTTTCCCTTCTGCGCCTCGTAGGCAGCATCGAGCAGACGATGAGTCGGCATGATGAGATGTGCCTTTCGCGAGATGTGCAGCCGCTCGTGGAGCGCGTGTCCGCTCTTCTCCAGCTCCTTGGCTTCGGCCATGAAGAGGTCGGGGGCCAGCACGACGCCGTTGCCTATGATGTTCACCTTTTCGCCTTGGAAGATACCCGAGGGGATGCTTCTCAACACGTATTTCTGTCCTTCAAACTCAAGGGTGTGTCCGGCATTCGGACCACCTTGGAAGCGTGCCACCACATCGTAGTGCGGTGTGAGTACATCGACCACTTTACCTTTTCCTTCGTCGCCCCACTGCAGACCCAGCAAGACGTCTACTTTACCTTTGTTCATATCTTTTTCTTTTTGTTTTTGTTTTTCATTCTTGTTATTCTCGCTTGGCAGTTGCTGCACGTACCATAGATGAATATAGCCGTCTCTTCGCGACGGAAACGGTGAAGGCGTATCTCATCCAGCACGTTGAAGATGCGCATCGCCTTCAACTCCTGCTCCTTTCCGCACACCCTGCATATCTGCCTGATGATGTTTCCGTTGCCATACGATGCTTCATAGACGGTTGTGGTGTGCAGCTTATGACACTCCACCAGCTTGAGCTGCATGAAGAGGTTGATGGCATTGTAGAGGGTGGCAATGCTCACGGGGAAGCGATTTTCCTCAAGCCAAAGACCCAATTCGCGAATGGTAAAATGCTGATTCTGAGAGTATATGGCATCAAGAATCGCAAAACGTTCATGGGTTTTGCGAAGCTTCTTCTGTTCAAGATATTCGGTCAGAACACCTTTCACTGCGACTTTCACACTGCTTTTGTCCATACACACGTTGCGTAGTGCCGTGCAAAATTACAACAAAATAGTGAGAAAGCCGCAACAACATATTATAAAAATTCTAAATTGACGGATTTTACTGCTTTTCGCGCTATCGTTTCGTAGGGTTCGCCCAGGTCGGCAAAGCGCAGCAGGCACAGTTGTGCAGCGTGGCTCACGGCAGCATCGTCGCCAGTGAGCGCCGCGAGTGCCTGGTCCATCAGTTCGCTGATACCCCGTTCGTCGGGTTGCCGTCCGTCCATGAACAGGCGTGTCAGGATATGATAACCGCAAACCTGATAGAGGGGGCGGTCGGAGGCTATCCACTGGAAGGCCATAGCCGGAGCGTAGGGCAGATACTGGTAGAGGTGGAAGGCGGCCATCTCGGCGATCTCTATCGAGTCGGTCTGCTCCATCCATAGGTCGGCGATCTCGGGCAGCATCTTTTCTGCCGGCATCATCATCGTGGCGAGAATCTTGCATTCGCGGATGTTCTCTTTCCACAGGGCGATGGCCAGCTCATAGTCTTTGCCGTAAGTGTCGGCCATCTGTTTCAAGTCGGCGAGCTGGACGCCCCAGTTGAGCTTGTATTGCAGGCCTTTGTCGCGCATCGACTTCGATGCGGCGCCATTCATCAGCAGGCGGAACGACTGCTTGATTTGCTTCAGTTTTTCTTGCGTTTCGGGGGACATGGGGATAGGAGTTACAGGAGTTTCAGGAGTTCAGGAGTTTTTAATTATTTAATTCTTTAATTCTTTAATTCTTTAACTTACAGTGCTGCATAGTCGCGGCTGTAGCGCAGCATTTGTTCGACATAGGTTTCGGTGTAGTCAACGTCAACATCGACGATCTGCCCATCGGTGTTGCGCACCAACGACAACCGCGGGTTGACAAACCCTTTGTAAGGTGCCAGGTCGAGGCGCTCGTAGCGTTGCAGTATTTCCTGGTGGAGCCGCTGGTCAACACGGATGGCATAGCGCTCCACCAGCTGGCGGGCAGCCTCGTAGTCGCCTTCGCTCTTGATGCGCTGCACCTCAGCCAGGAGCTCTGCAATGAGCTGGCGCAGCTGTTGATAGTCGTTGATGAGCAGGAATGTTTTCCCCTGTCGTTCAACGAGTTGCATCACGTTGTCTTCCCTACCCCGCTCCAGGCACCAGTGGGCTATCAGCGAGCGGTTGCGCATGTGGGCCTCCTCAATCTGATGACCAGGTTTGATGCGCGTCAGCTGCGTCAGCAACCCATTCATCATGTAGGTGTAGTACTGACTCTTGTAGGCTTCGCCATCGGGTGTAAGTCCCAACTGCACCAACTTCTCGTCGGCGATATAGTAGAGTCCGAACAGGTCGGCGCGCGCTTCTTCTATCGTATTGCCATAGGCTTTCAGCGCATCGGGGTCCACTCCGGGCAACAGCTGTCCGCTGCCGTGCCCGAGACATTCGTGGAGGTCGGTGTGGAGGTCATCGCAAAGGTCGCCATACTGGTTGATGAGTCTGATGGTTGCCTCGTCCACGACAAACTCCTCGCGAAAGCCGTTGCCACGGGCTGCCTTGTTGTAGGCATCGGTGAGGTTGCCGATGGTGACGCTCTTGCTTCCATGCTCAGCACGAATCCAGTCGGCATTGGGCAGATTGATGCCGATGGCCGTAGAGGGATATTCGTCGCCACCAAGCATCGCGGCACAGACCACGTTGGCCGTGACCCCCTTGACGACGGGCTTCTTGAAGCGGCTGTCTACGGGCGAATGGTCTTCAAACCACTGCGCGTTCTCGCTGATGAGCTGTGTGCGGCGGGTGGCCTCGAGGTCTTTATATTCCACGATGCCCTCCCACGAGCCTTTCATCCCCAGCGGGTCTTCGTAGACCTCGATGAAACCGTTGACGAAGTCGATGCGCGACTGCTTCTCGCCGACCCACTCTATGCAATAGCGGTTGAACAGGCGCAGGTCGCCCGTCTTGTAGTAGTCGATGAGCGTGCGGATATAGTCGGCCTGCTGCCCATTGTCGGCATAGCCTACGGCCTTCTCCAGCCAGCCCACGATCTGCTGCAGGGCCTTGCCGTATCGGCCGCCCACTCGCCACACATCCTCCCAGATTTTTCCTCCCCTCTTCACCAGCGTGGAGTTCAGTCCGTAGGAAACAGGCTCCGGGTCGTCGGTCGCCAGTCTTTTCATCTCTGCATAGAAAGCCTCAGCTTCGGCCTGCGACACACCGTCGTAGAAGTTGACAGCCGATGTGGCGACAATATCGTCGCCGTCGGCCTTGTTCACCCTTTTGGCCATCACCTTAGGATTGAAGATGGCAGGGAAGATCTCCTCGCACAGGTCGTCGACGGTCTGCCCCGGGCTCAGCGGCAGCCGGTCGGCCGGAATCTCATGCAGGCACTTGCGCAGGAATGCGTCAGAAAAGTCAGGGCTGAACTTCTCCGAGCCATAGTGGTGATGGATGCCGTTCGAGAACCACACGCGTTTGAGATAGGTGGTCAGCGCCTCATACTCATCCCTCGCGCGCGTATCCTTAATATATATATATAGTGCCTCGAGTGTTTTTCTTATCTTCAGGTTATATTTACCAAACTGGTCGAACGTCACGTCGCGCCCCCAGAGGGTAGCTTCCGACAGGCAGTAGACCAACAATTTCTGTCGCAGCGTGAGGTTTTCGAAACCGTCGAGCCTATATCGCAACATCTCGATATCGGCAAACCGCTCGCCAGCTCTGTAGCAGAATGATGATGGGTTCATGATTGATCGTCTTTCTTTGATTTTCTTCCACGCTTCTTCTTCGGCTTCGGTTCGGGTGGAAGCTTGGCCAGGCTTTCCAACTTAAACTCGCGCGGTGTCTTACCGACGAACTTGTAGAATGAGGCGTAGAACGACTGTCTGTTGGCAAAGCCCACGATGTCGCTGATCTCCTCCATGTTGAGTTTGGAATAGCGCCTGTCCGACAGCAACGACATCGCCTCGTCAACACGAAACTTGTTGACGAACGTGGTGTAGTTGACGTGGAAGCGCACATTCACCACGGCAGAGATATAGCGCGTGTTTGTTCCAAGGTCTTCAGCGAGCCTTCGCGCGGAATAATCTTTGTCCTTATATTTCTGCTGAATCAAGACCATGTCGAGAATCCTCTCCTTGAGCTCATCCATCAGCAATGGGTTCACCAAACTGCGGTAAGCAGCGTCTTTTTCCCTCTTCTCCGTTAAGTTGTATTTAGCCATTGGCGTATAATTAATAGTCCAGAAATAAATAGTTGGTGCAAATATACGAATAATTCTGAAAAAAACAATAAAACAAAGCACTTTTTTACGAAAATCTATCATTTTTTTACGTATTAACCATTTTTTAAGTATAATATCAGTTAAAAATTTTGTCAGTTGGAAGAATTGTAGTAATTTTGCAGCCGATTTAGTCCGTTGGGGCTCAAACAAGCGGCGGCACGTTGCCAGCCCGCCTCGCGGAGAAACCCGTTTTCAAATAATTCAAATGTACGCAATTGTAGAAATTAACGGTCAGCAGTTCAAGGCAGAACAGGGAAAGAAGCTGTTCGTCAACCACATCCGCGAGTCGGAAGAGGGCCAGACTGTTGAGTATGACAAGGTGCTGCTCGTAGACAACGACGGTGCCGTCACGGTAGGCACTCCCACCGTAGAGGGAGCGAAAGTAGTGTGTGAGGTTATCAAGCCGCTCGTGAAGGGTGACAAGGTGATTGTCTTCAAGATGAAGCGCCGTAAGGACAGCCGCAAGAAGAGAGGCCATCGCCAGCAGTACACACAAGTGGAAATCAAATCAGTAATCGCTTAATTTAGGAGGACGTAGAAATGGCACATAAAAAAGGTGTAGGTAGTTCGAAGAACGGACGCGAGAGCGCTGCTCAACGACTTGGCGTCAAGATTTGGGGCGGACAGAAGTGCATCGCAGGCAACATCATCGTTCGCCAGCGTGGCACCCACCACAACCCGGGTCGTAACGTGGGTATTGGTAAGGACGACACCCTCTATGCTCTCACCGACGGCATCGTGGAGTTCCACAAGGGCCGTGGCAACAAGAGCACCGTTTCAGTAATACCACAAGAAGCTGAAGCATAAATAATAAAAAACAACTTATTCCAAACAAACAACAGAACCGCGGACTGCCCAATGGGAAGTTCGCGGTTCCTGCATTCTGACACAAGGACATGACTTTTTGACAGAAGGACAGAAGAACAAAAGGTTTAGACAGAAGAACAAAAGAACAAAAATCCTTGTCTTTATTGTCCCTGTTGTCTTTGCCCTACTTCATCACCACTTTCTCAACGCGGTCGCCCACCTTCACGATGGCAACGGCACCCTTGCGAAGCGGAGTAGCTATGCGAGCGGCTTGCCGCGTGGTCATTGCCGACGCATGCAAGCGCCCCGTCGTGTCATAGACGTTGACAGGCGTACCCTCCACAGCTCCATCTATGGTTAGCATGCCTTCCTTGCCATTGATGCTAATTGAGTTCGCCTCAATGCTCTTCAAGGAAGTGTGGGAACCTTCCTCAATATGCCAGAAGTCTTTCCAACCCGCTGTTTTCCTGTACTTTTCTATAGTACCCTCTGGTACATACAGCGTAGCGTTGTTGAAAACGTGTAAAGGAAACGTTCTTCTGTTAAATTCTTTTCCAATGATTTCAAATGGATCCTCAATCAAAGAAACCACTTTTGTAAGATTATCGCAATAGAAAGCCAGTTCTCCGATGCTCGTAACACTATTTGGAATCGTGATAGAAGTGAGACTCTGACAAAATTCGAAGGCAACTCTTCCAATAGACGTCACACTGTTGGGAATAGTGACCGAGATAAGTCCTTTGCAATATTGGAACGCAGCAACACCGATATTCGTCACGCTATTAGGAATGGTAACGGAAATAAGTCCTTCGCAACCACAAAATGTAAAACCTTCAATGCTTGTCACACCATACGGAATGGTCACATTGTTGAGGCTAATACAGTCTTCAAAAGCTCCTTCTCCTATGGTTATCACACTACCGGGAATGTCCACGTCAGTAAGTTTTAGGCTATAGGCAAATGCTCTTGGTCCGATAGTCGTCACACTATTAGGGATGTTCACGGTGGTGAGATCGAAGCATTGATAAAAAGCACAAGCTTCGATACTTGTCACACTATTAGGAATCGTTACTGAAGTAAGCCCACGACATTGACTAAACGCCCAATTGCCGATGCTTGTCACACGATATTCGGTTCCTTCATACGTGAAAGTGGCTGGAATGTCCAGTTCACCTGTATACTTTTTGGAATTAGTTGTCACTTCGGCAACATTATTCTCATCATTTAAGTTGTAGCAGATGCCGTCAATTATCACAGTTTCAGCACTCGCCACTACGGGCAGGAGCATCAGAAAAAATGTTACAATTTGCTTTTTCATCATGAATCAAATTATTTGGGTTATTGTTCTAGATTGCAAATTTAGGAAGAAAAATCGAGAATTACAAGGATTTTACATTATTTAATATGCATCATGCATAAAAAAACGACTCAAAAAGTAGATAGCCCAAACAACGTGATTCGTATCTCTCAACTCGCTCTCCGATATGGAACGACAGCCTCTCCGATATGGAATGACCGCCTCTCCGATATGGAATGACGACCTCTCCGATATGGAATGACGGCCTAACTGATATGGAACGACGGCCCAACTGATATCCAATTACCGCCCAACCGATATCCAATTACCGCCCAACCTGTAGCTAATCAGCTCCCCCTCTGATCAGAGGGGGCAGGGGGCGTTGACCAAATCATCCTACTGTCCGCGAAATTGAAAAACACTTTTCACGCAAAAACACCTACCATACCGCAAAGCCCCTGTAAATCGGCGTTCCAGAGGGGTGATGGTAGGTTGGTAGGTGTTTTTGCGCGAAAACTATTTTTGCAACGCCATAGACGAAAACAGTTAAATAACAATAATTATCGCACAGGAAATTGTCTATCATGACGTTATGAGCAAAAAAGTTCGTACCTTTGCATCCGCTTTTCGCTCCCGCGCGTAGAGCATGAGAGTTTATTCACATTATTGTTTAACCATTTAGTATTTTTATTTTTCATTTATGTCTAACTTTAAGAACGTTGAACCGCTGCAGGACTTCAACTGGGAAGAATTCGAGAACGACGGCGCAGTAGGTGCACAGAAAGAAGAAACAGCCAAGCGCTATGATGAGACGCTGAACAAAGTGTCTGAGCATCAGGTGGTTGACGGTACAGTCATCTCCGTGGACAAGAAGGAAGTGATTGTCAACATCGGCTACAAGAGCGACGGCATCATCCCCGCATCTGAGTTCCGCTACAACCCCGACCTGAAGGTTGGCGACGTGGTGGAAGTGTACGTCGAGAATCAGGAAGACCGCAAAGGTCAGCTCCTCCTCTCCCACAAGAAGGCTCGCCTGAGCAAGAGCTGGGACCGCGTCAATGCAGCCCTCGAAAACGAGGACATCGTACAGGGCTACATCAAGTGCCGCACGAAGGGTGGCATGATCGTAGACGTATTCGGCATCGAGGCCTTCCTGCCCGGCAGCCAGATCGACGTTCATCCTATCCGCGACTACGACATCTTCGTAGGCAAGACCATGGAGTTCAAGATCGTGAAGATCAACCAGGAATTCCGCAACGTTGTTGTTTCGCACAAGGCCCTCATCGAGGCTGAGCTCGAAGCACAGAAGAAAGAAATCATCAGCAAGCTGGAGAAAGGTCAGATTCTCGAAGGTACCGTCAAGAACATCACTTCTTACGGTGTATTCGTCGACCTCGGCGGTGTTGACGGACTCATCCATATCACCGATCTCTCGTGGGGCCGCGTCAGCGATCCGCACGAAGTGGTTACGCTCGACCAGAAGATCAATGTTGTCATCCTCGACTTCGACGACGAGAAGCGCCGCATCGCTCTCGGTCTGAAGCAGCTCACTCCGCATCCTTGGGATGCCCTCGACCAGAACCTCAAGGTGGGCGACCACGTCCACGGCAAGGTTGTCGTCATCGCCGACTACGGTGCATTCGTCGAGATTGCTCCGGGCGTGGAAGGTCTTATCCACGTCAGCGAGATGTCTTGGAGCCAGCACCTGCGTTCGGCTCAGGACTTCATGAAGGTGGGCGACGAGGTAGAGGCAGTCATCCTGACCCTCGACCGCGAGGAGCGCAAGATGTCGCTCGGCATCAAGCAGCTGAAGGAAGACCCGTGGGAGGCCATCGAGGTGAAGTATCCCGTTGGCTCGAAGCACACCGCCAAGGTGCGCAACTTCACCAACTTCGGTATCTTCGTAGAGCTGGAGGAAGGTGTTGACGGTCTGATCCACATCAGCGACCTGTCTTGGACGAAGAAGGTGAAGCACCCGTCAGAGTTCACGCAGGTGGGTGCCGACATCGACGTCGTCGTTCTCGAAATCGACAAGGAGAACCGTCGTCTGTCGCTCGGTCACAAGCAGCTCGAGGAGAATCCTTGGGACACTTATGAGACCATCTACACTCCGGGTAGCATCCACGCCGGCAAGATTACCGAGATCATGGACAAGGGTGCTGTCATCGCCCTGAACGAAGGCGGTGAGGGCTTTGCCACTCCGAAGCACCTCGTCAAGGAAGACGGCTCTCAGGCCCAGCAGGGTGAGGAGCTCGACTTCAAGGTGATTGAGTTCGTCAAGGAGACCAAGCGCATCATCCTCTCGCACAGCCGCACCTTCGAAGAGGGTAAGGACGACGTGAAGAGGGCTCCGCGCGCTGCCAAGCGTCCGGCCAAGAAGGACGAAGCTCCTGCCATCAACAACGTGGCTGCCAGCACGACGCTCGGCGACCTCGATGCTCTGGCTAAGCTGAAGGCTGAAATGGAAAAAGGCGAATAAAACCATTCGTCGTTTCTCGAACTAAACTTGAAAAGGTGAGTATTCACCGGACTTGCCGCCAGGTGCTTTCCGCATCTGGCGGTTTTTTCTATCTTGCCCCGAAGGCCACAACACACCGTTTGTCAGCTGCCGTTCATATCACGAATTAGAGAATTAGAGAATTATTCTTTCGACAAATCCCTTATTTCGTTTCTTCGCAATGGTATTCTCTAATTCTATATTTCGGGATAAGAAAAGCTCTATCAATCAAGAATTAGAGAATTTGAGAATTATATTTCGCCAATACCCTTATTTCGTTTCTTCGCAATGGTATTCTCTAATTCTATAATTCGGGATAAGAAAAGCTCTATCAATCAAGAATTTGAGAATTAGAGAATTTGAGAGTTTTATTTCGCCAATACCCTTATTTCGTTTCTTCGAAAAGAATTGGCGAAGAAATAAGATGTCAACGATTATTTGCGGTCGGCCAGATACATGCCGACGAGGATGAGGGCGGCTCCCGTGAGGAAGAAAAGCGTGATGGGCTCAGAGAGAATGAGCCAGGCAAAAACGACGGAGACCACTGGACTGACGTAGACATAGTTGGTGGCGGCAACGGCTCCTATCTTCTTGATGGCCCATGCCCATATCAGGAAACAGAGCATCGAGGCGACGATGCCGAGGAAGAAGAGATTGACGAGGATAGCCGGACGGGCCAGTACATCGAGCGGGGGCATGCCGGGCACTATCATATAATAAGGTATGATGGTGAGCAGGCCGTAGAGGAAGACGCGACGCGTGATGAACAGCTCGTCGTAGCGCTTGTTCACCTGAATCATCATCAGCGAATAGAAAGCCCAGCACAGGGCTGCCGTCAGGGCGAGGGCATCGCCTATGGGCGAGAGATGCAACACAAACCTGCCGTTGAGGATGACCACGACAACACCAGCCATCGCGATGAGCGACCCGATGGTCTGGACGCGGTTCATGCGCTCGGAGCGATAGAAAAGTCCTACGAGGGCTGCCGTCAGCAGGGGTGTCGACGAGACGATGAGCGACGAGTTGGTGGTCGTGGTGTAGTTCATCGACTCGTTCTCAGCCAGGAAGTAGAGCGAGCCGCCCGTCACTCCCATGCCGAACAGGATGAGTTCGTCGCGCCACGACTCGGTCTGCCAGCGCTGCCCTTTCTTCCTCGCGAGCGAGAAAAGCAGGAGCAGGACGTAGGCCAGGATGTAGCGCAGCGTGAAGATATGTGCCGACGACAGCCCACTAAGCAGCAGCAGTTTGGTGAAGACGAAGGTGCTTCCCCAAACTGCCACCACGAAGAAGGCGGCCAGATGGGCCACGACAGACAACCTGCTACTGTTCATGCGTCAGAGCGAGAAGGCCACTTCCATCATCTGTGTGAAGGTGGTCTGGCGTTGCTCGGCTGTCGTTGCCTCGCCGGTGAGGATATGGTCGGAGATGGTGCAGATGGTCAGCGCATGACCGCCGCAGCGTGCAGCATTCATATAGAGTGCAGCAGCCTCCATCTCTACGGCCAGCACGCCCATGTTCATCCACTTGTCGTTGTGGGCGTTCTCCTTGTAGAATATGTCCGATGACAGCACGTTGCCCACCTTGTAGCGATAGCCGAAGCGCTCGCAGGCATCGGCAGCACCCCGGAGCAGACCGTAGTCGGCGATGGGAGCGAACGTGCCGGGCATTTCATACTGTGAAGCATAGTTGCTGTCGGTGCAGGCACCTTGGGCGATGACGAGGTCGCCGAGCTTCAGGTCGTGCGAGATGCTGCCTGCGGAGCCCACACGGATGATGTTCTTCACATCGTAGAAGTGGAACAGCTCGTAGCTGTAGATACCGATGGAGGGCATGCCCATGCCGTGGCCCATGACGCTGACGCGACGGCCGTTGCGCATGCCGGTGAAGCCGAGCATGTTACGCACATTGTTGAACTGTACGGGATTCTCCAAGAAATACTCAGCCATAAACTTGGCTCTCAGCGGATCGCCTGCCATGATGACGGTTTCGGCTATCTCGCCATACTGTGCCCCGATGTGGGGCGTTGGTGTCTTTGGTTTCATAGGGTGATGGGTGTTAAGTGATAGGTGATGGGTGCTGAAGGCTACAGTCCGCGTGCGGGCAGCAGGGCTGAAGCGTCGGGCTGGCGCATGCCGGTGAAGTCGGTGAAGAGCTGCATCAGGTCGCGCGTGTTGCCTCGGCTGAGCACCTTGTCGCGGAAGGCCTGTCCCACTTCGGGTTTCAGCGGTCCGCGCTGGGCGAAGCAGTTGGCGATGTTCACGGCGAGCACCTCTGTCCACAGATAGCTGTAATAGCCTGCAGCATAGCCACTTCCCCAGATGTGGTTGAAGTAGGAGGTGGAGTAGCGTGGCGGTACCTGCGTGTCGAGCAGACCGATGTTCTTGAGCGTTGTCCGCTCGAAGTCGGCAGCCTTGTCGGCTGTGGGTATCTGATCGGCTTTCACGACGTGCCAACCCAGGTCGACACAGGTGGCGGCAAGGTTCTCTCCGAGCGAGTAGGCCGACTGGAAGTTGATGGACCGGAGCATCTTCTCCTTCAGTGCCTCGGGCATCGGTTGTCCGGTGACGGCATGCTTGGCGTAGTGGTCGAAGATCTCGGGTATGGTGGCGAACGACTCGTTAAACTGCGAGGGCATCTCTACGAAGTCGCGCGCCACGTCGGTTCCGCTGAGCATGTTGTACTTGCAGTTGGAGAGCATGCCGTGGAGGGCATGACCAAACTCGTGGAACATCGTCGTCACCTCGTCCCAGGTGAGCAATGAGGGCTGTCCCTCGGGAGCCTTGGCGCTGTTGCATACATTATATATAATAGGCAGCTGGCCGCGATAGTGGCTCTGCTTGGCAAACTCGCTCATCCAGGCACCGCCTCGCTTCGTCGGACGGCGGAAGAAGTCGCTGTAGAAGAGGGCCAGCGGCTTGCCGTCCTTGTCGTCTACCTCGAACACCTTCACGTCGGGATGATACACGGGGATGTCTTTCCGCTCCTTGAACGTCAGTCCGTAGACGCGGTTGGCAGCATAGAAGACACCGTTGCGCTGTACGCTGTCGACATTGAAGTAGGGTTTCACCTCGTCTTCCGAGATGTCGAGCATCTCCTTCTTCATCTTGGCCGAATAGTAGAACCGGTCGTAGGGCTGCAGCTGGAAGTCGCTGCCCATCGTGCGGCGGGCATACTCCTCGATGGCCTTCGTCTCGGCATCGGCTTTCGGCCGGTAGGCCTGTATCAGCTGGCGGAGGAAGGCATAGACGTTGTCGCTCGTCTTGGCCATCGTGCTCTCGAGCGAGTAGGAGGCATAGTCCTTATAGCCCATCAGGGCGGCCTGCTCGGCTCTGAGCTTGGCTATCTCTACCACCACGGGGAAGGTGTTGTGGCTGTTGGTGCCGTCGGCACGATGGATGGAAGCCTCGTAGACGCGTCGGCGCAGGTCGCGGTTGTCGAGCGAGGCCATGATGGGCTGCTGCGTGGTGTTGATGATGACGATGGCGTAGGGAGCCTTCCCTCCCCTACTCTCTGCGTCCTTCTTGCATTGTGCGATGTCGCCCTCCGAGAGTCCGGCCAGCTCTTCCTTCGAGTTGACCCATACGACAGCGTCGTTGGTGGCGGCTGGCAGCAGGTCACCCCACTGTTGCTGCAGGTCGGCGATGCGCATGTTGATGTCTTTCATGCGCGCCATCTTCTCTTCCGAGAGCAAGGCCCCTGCACGCACGAAACGCTTGTAGATTTCTTCCGTCAGCTTGCGGTCTTCCCCTTTCAGCGAGCGCAGCTGATGGTCGTAGACGTATTTCACGCGTGCGAACAACTCTTTATTAAACATCAGCTCGTTCTCCAAGGCTGTCAGCAGGGGCATGGCCTGCTTCTCTGCCTCGGCTATCTCGGGCGTCTTGTCGGCGCTGGCCAGTGCGAAGAGGATGTTCGATACCCTTCCGAGCAGGGCTCCGCTCTCGTCGTAGGCCACGATGGTGTTCTGGAACGTAGGCCGCTGCTTGTTGTTAACGATGTCGGCCACCTTCGAGCGCTGCAGGTGGATGGCAGCCTCGATGGCGGGGATGTAGTCGCTGGTGCGGATCTTGCTGAAGTCGGGAGCCCCGAAGGGCAGCGTACTCTTCATCAACAACGGGTTCTGGCGTGCTGCCTCATTGGGCTGCGCCATCGACTGCATCATCATGGATGCCATGCCGAGCGTAAGGATAGTCGTCTTGATATTCATAAGTTAGATGTGTATTTTAATGATATTCCTTGTTGAATCGTCTTTTCTGATTGCAAATGTAATCATTTTTTTGCTATTCGCCAAACACTTCTGCAAAATATATTGTGTTTTTCATAAATTTTCTGCACAAGATGCCGACATTATACTTTTTTTTCGTACCTTTGCGGCCAAATAACAATAGAAAGCGACATATCATGAATCAAATCAGTCCTTTAGCATACGTACATCCCGAGGCCCAGTTGGGCGACAACAACGTCATCGGTCCCTTCTGCTATATCGACCGCAATACGGTGATAGGCGACAACAACGTGCTGATGAACAGCGTCACCATCCACTTCGGTGCACGCATCGGCAACGGCAACGAGTTTTTCCCCGGTGCCAGCATCAGCACCAAGCCGCAGGACCTGAAGTTCCAGGGCGAGGAGACAACATGCCAGATAGGCGACAACAACTCCATCCGTGAGAACGTCACCATCTCGAGGGGAACCTTTTCGAAAGGAACCACCATCGTGGGCAACAACAACCTGCTCATGGAGAACATGCACATCGCTCACGACTGCGTCATCGGCAACGGATGTATCATCGGCAACTCAACGAAGTTTGCCGGCGAAGTGGTTGTCGACGACAATGCCATCATCTCCGCTGTTGTGCTTTGCCATCAGTTCTGCCGCGTGGGTGGCTACGTCATGATACAAGGCGGGAGCCGCTTCAGTCAGGACATCCCGCCCTATATCATCGCAGGAAAAGAACCCATCCGCTATGCCGGCATCAATCTGATCGGCCTGCGTCGCCGTGGTTTCTCCAACGAGACGATAGGCCAGATACACGATGCCTACCGCCTGCTCTACAGCAAGGGTGTCCTGTCGGAAGGCATCGAAGAGATCAAGAAGAACCTGCCCATGACGCCCGAGATACAGTATATCATCGACTTCGTGAGCAGTTCGAAGCGTGGCATCATCCGATAAATGAACACACTCATCGTCATACTCGGCCCCACCGGTGTCGGCAAGACAGAAGCTTGCCTGCGGGTGGCCGAGTTTTTTCATGTACCCGTCATCAATGCCGACTCGCGCCAGCTCTACCGTGAGATTCCTGTCGGCACGGCAGCCCCCACGCAGCAACAGCTGGCACGGGTGAAGCACTATTTCGTCGGCACCCACTCCATCTTCGACTACTACAGCGCCTCCATGTTCGAACAGGATGTGCTCCAGCTCTTGGCCGTGTTGTGGGGCACACCGCCACAGGGTCAGGAGGGTTGCTTGCCAGAGCAAGAATCCTCATCGCGCATCGCCCTGATGTCGGGTGGTTCGATGATGTATGTCGACGCTGTGTGCAACGGTATCGACGACATTCCTACCGTCGACGACGACATCCGCATCAAGATGAAACAGCGATTGGCCGACGAGGGACTGGAGAGTCTGTGCCAGGAGCTGCAACGCCTCGACCCCGAATACTACGCCATCGTAGACCGGCAGAACTACCGCCGTGTGGTGCATGCCCTCGAAATCATTCATCAGAGCGGGCAGACATACACTTCGTTTCGCACGAACAAGAAGAAAGAGCGGCCCTTCAACATCCTGAAAATTGGACTCAACCGCCCTCGCGAGGAACTCTACGAACGCATCAACCACCGTGTGGACCAGATGATAGCCGACGGCCTCGTCGAGGAGGCACGCAGGATGTATCCGCACCGCACGAACAACGCGCTGAACACCGTGGGCTACAAGGAGCTCTTCAATGCTTTCGACGGCATCTGGACAATGGAGGAAGCCGTGGAGCGCATCAAGGGGAACACCCGCCGATACTGCCGCAAACAGCTCACTTGGTACAAGCGCGACGCGGCCATCCACTGGTTCGAAGCCGATGCCACCGACGACATCATCCGCTTCATCCGCTCTTCTGCAGCCCATTAACGGCTCACGATGGCCGGAAAAGATCGAGTTTCGCAGGCCGGAGAGATGTTTAACAGTTAATGTTCTCAAAAATAATTGTGGCATACAGAAGTTTTTCGTAAATTTGCACACTCATATAACACACTCTCATTCAACAATTCATGGCAGACAAAAAGAGAAAAACAAAGGTAAGCATTATCCTGACTCGTTCGTGGAATGCTGTCAAGCGCTTCTGGCAGTGGTACAAAAACCTTTATATCGGCCGGGCATGGTACACACGAACACTGGTGGCACTGGTGTCGCTCATCGTCTTGTTCTTCATCTACCTCGGCATGGTAGACATCAACTTCCTGTGGCTCTTCGGCAAGTCGCCCGGATTCAGCAACATCAAGAACCCGCAGACCAGCCAGGCCTCGGAGATATACAGCGCCGACGGACAACTCATCGGAAAGTATTTCAACGAGAACCGTACACCCGTGAAGTTCGAAGAGGTGAACCCCGACTTCTGGACGGCCCTCATCGACACGGAAGACGAGCGTTTCTACAAACATCGGGGCATCGACCCCATCGGCCTCTTCGCCGCCGCCAAGGATGCCATGCTCCACCACGATGCGCGCGGAGCATCGACCATCACACAGCAGCTGGCCAAGAATATGTTCCGCGTTCGCACGCAGTACAGCACTGGAGTGTTGGGTAAAGTGCCGGGTCTTAAGATGTTGATAATGAAGACCAAGGAGTGGATTATCGCAACAAAGCTTGAGATGATCTACGACAAGGAAGACATCCTCACGATGTATGCCAACACGGTTGACTTCGGCAGCAACTCCTTCGGCATCAAGACAGCCTGCAAGACCTACTTCAACTGCTCGCCGGCACAGATCACCACCGAGCAGGGTGCCGTGCTCGTCGGTATGCTCAAGGCGACAACATTCTACAACCCCATCTCGCACCCCGACAACAGTCTGAAACGGCGCAACATCGTGCTCGACAACATGGTGAGGTGCAACCACCTGAGCCGCACACAGTGCGACTCGCTCGCGCAGATTCCCATCCAGCTGAACTTCAGCGTGGAGAGCAACTACGACGGAACGGCCAACTACTTCCGCGAGGCGGTGGCCAACTACCTGAGCGACTGGTGCACCGAGAACGGCTACGACCTCTACAGCAGCGGACTGAAGATATACACCACACTCGACATGCGTATGCAGAAATATGCCGAACAGGCGGCCACCAAGCAGATGCGCATCGTGCAGCAGAACTTCAACAGCCATTGGGGCAACAACGAGCCGTGGCAGGACGAGAACCACCACGTCATTGCCAACTTCATCGAGGACATCGCCAAGCGGCAGCCTTTCTACAAAGCTCTCTTAGCCAAATATCCCAACTCGCCCGACTCCATCGTTGCTGAGCTGAACCGCCCGCACACGGTGAAGCTCTTCGACTATGAGAAGGGCATCATCGAGCGCGAGATGTCGTCGCTCGACTCTATCCGCTATATGGTGCGCTTCATGCACTGCGGCTTCGTGGCTATGGAACCGCAGTCGGGATATGTCCGTGCCTGGGTGGGCGACATCGACTTCAACTCGTGGAAATACGACAAGGTGACGGCCATGCGACAGCCCGGCTCCACCTTCAAGCTCTTCGTCTACACCGAGGCGATGAACCAGGGACTCACCCCCTGCGACAAGCGGCGCGACGAATATATCAGCATGGAAGTGTACGACCATCAGAAGCACAAGATCGTGAAGTGGACACCGAGCAACGCCAACGGACGCTTCTCGGGCGACTCCATCCCGCTGAAGAGTGCCTTTGCCAAGAGTATCAACTCCGTAGCTGTCCGACTGGGACAGGAGATGGGCATCAAGAACATCATCGCCACGGCTCACGATATGGGCATCAACAGTCCGCTCGACGACACGCCGTCGCTGGCGCTGGGTGCCTCCGACGTCAACCTCTTGGAGATGACCAATGCCTACAGCGTCATCGCCAATCAGGGCAAGCATACGAAGCCCGTCCTCGTCACGCGCATCGTCGACAAAGACGGACGCGAGGTCTACCTCGCTCCCACGGAACAGAAACAGGTCATCCCCTACAAGAGCGCCTTCCTCATGCAGCAGATGCTCATGGGCGGACTGAAAGAACCCGGCGGCACCTCGCAGAGCCTTTGGGCCTGGGTGGGCAACAAGAAAGCCCTTGACACCGACTTCGGTGGCAAGACCGGTACGACCAACAACCACTCCGACGCCTGGTTCATGTGCGTCAGTCCCAAGCTGGTATGCGGTGCATGGGTAGGTGGCGAATATCGCAGCATCCACTTCCGCACAGGAGCTTTGGGACAAGGGTCGAAGACGGCTCTGCCCATCTGTGGCTACTTCCTCGAATTGGTGATGAACGATCCGGCCTTCAAGCAGTATCACGGACGCTTCAGCAAGTCGACCGACAGCGACATCACCGATGCGCTCTACAACTGTTCGAGCTATGTTCCCTCACGCAACGACACGCTTGATGTAGACAGCCTCGACTACATGGAAGACGAGGTCATCCTCGACGAAGAGGGCAACCCCGTCAGCACGTCGGGCGACGTCATCGATGCCCTTGAGGAACCGCAGGCCACCAAGGAGCGGAAGAAAGAAACACCCAAGGAACAGCCCGTCAGCTTCGACGACCTCTGATTGCCCACGTACCTCGCACCACGTACCACGTACCTCGCACCTCGTACCTCGCACCTCGAATAATAATGAACAACGTCTTACCCGAGCATATCGACCTGGACAACCCCGAACTGCAGCAGGCGCTGCAGATCATCCAGTTCACCCACCGCTCGCTCTTCCTCACCGGAAAGGCGGGCACGGGCAAGTCGACCTTCCTGCGATACATCTGCCAGACAACGAAGAAGAAGCGCGTCGTGCTGGCTCCCACGGGCATCGCCGCCATCAATGCCGGCGGAACAACGCTGCACAGCTTCTTCAAGCTGCCCTTCCACCCGCTGTTGCCCAACGACACACGCTACAACGCACGCAACATCCGGGAGACGCTGAAGTACAACTCGGAGAAACGCAAGATCCTGCGCGAGGTGGAGCTCATCATCATCGACGAGATCAGTATGGTGCGTGCCGACATCATCGACTTCATCGACAAGGTGCTGCGCATCTTTACACGCAACATGCGGCAGCCCTTTGGCGGCAAGCAGCTGCTCCTCGTAGGCGACATCTACCAGCTGGAACCTGTTCTGAAGGAGGAAGACCGCCAGTTTCTGCGACCTTTCTACCCCAGCGGCTTCTTCTTCGACGCCCACATCTTCCGCGAGTTCCAGCTGGTCAGCATCGAACTCAAGAAAGTATACCGGCAGACCGACCCGCTCTTCATCTCCATCCTCGACCATATCCGCACCAGTGAGGTGACGGAGGTCGACCTGCGGATGCTCAACCAGAGGGTTGATGCACCCCTCGCATCCCCCCAAGTGGGGGAGGCCCCTTTCAGGCAAGCATCCACGACTGGCGCAGCTGAGCCCCCCTCCTTTGGAGGGGCTGGGGGAGGTCTCACCATCACGCTCTCTACGCGCCGCGACACCGTCGACTACATCAACGAGCGCCGCCTCGAAGCCCTTCCGGGCGACCCCTGCTGGTTTGTCGGCGAGATCAAGGGGGAGTTTCCGGAAAGCAACCTCCCCACGCCGAAAGAGCTGCAGCTGAAAGTGGGCGCACAGATTATCTTCATCAAGAACGATATGGAGCACCGCTGGGTCAACGGCACTCTGGGCACCATCGTCGCCATCGACCCAGAGGCAGAGATCCTGTATGTCGATACCGAAGACGGCGAAGAGTTTGAGGTGGCTCGCGACCGCTGGGCCAATGTCCGCTACACGTTCAACGAAAAGGAACAGAAGATAGAGGAAGAGGAGATAGGCGTCTACATCCAGTTCCCGCTGCGGCTGGCATGGGCCATCACGGTGCATAAGAGCCAAGGCCTCACCTTCCGACAGGTGAAGATCGACCTCTCGGGCGGTGCCTTCGCCGGCGGTCAGACCTACGTGGCGCTGAGCCGTTGCACCTCGTTAGAGGGTATCATGCTGAAAGAACCCATCCGCCGACAAGACGTCTTCGTCCGACCGGAGGTGAAGCAGTTCGCCCGACACTACAACGACCGCAACATCATCAATACGGCACTCAGCGAGAGCAAGGCCGACGCAGCCTACCACAATGCCGTAAGAGCTTTCGACACAGGCGATTACGACGAGTTCCTGAAACAATTCTTCATTGCCATCCACGCACGCTACGACATCGAGAAACCCGTTGCTCGCCGCCTGATACGCCGCAAGCTGAATGCCATCAACACGCTGCGCCGCCGCATCGACACCCTCGAGGAGGAGAAGCGCCAACGCGACGAACAGCTCAAGAAGCTGGCGGCAGAATACACGCTGCTCGGCAAGGAGTGCGAGAAGGAACACATGCCCGAGGCCGCTATGGCCAACTACCGCAAGGCACTCGACCTCTGTCCCGATGCCGCCGAACCGAAGCGGCGGCTGAAGAAACTGGAGAGAAACACCAAACGATCATGATACGCAACCGCCTACTGATATTGGCCATCGGTTCCAACTCTCATTCGTGGAACAACGTCAGGCACGCCAAGCGGCTCATCCAACAGTCGTTTCCCAGTCTGGTCGTCTACTCCTCCACCATCCTCACGGAGCCTATCGGCATCGGCGGGAAGAATTTCCGCAACTGCTTAGCCACGATGACGACCGACCTCAGCCTTGAGGAGGTGACCCAACGCATCAAGCGGATAGAAGCCGAATGTGGCAACACGACGGAGAAGCGCACCAGAAACACGATCGAGATGGACATCGACATCCTGCTCCACGCTGGCCGTCGCCACCATCAGAACGACTGGCAGCGCCCCTACATACAGCAGCTCCTGCGAGAGCTCTTCCCCAAAAACTATATAAAAAAACAATCACTATAAAAACAACAACGGCCATGAATTTCCGAACAACATCACGTGGTTTTATAAGCGGCTGCATCACAGCTGCACTCATCCTTCTTGCCGAGAGTGCGCAAGCACAGCAGTTCGCACAGTTTTTCACCCCCAACACGCTGCGCATCGACTACACCTTCTCGGGCAATGCCGAGCGGCAGGACATCTACGTCGACGAGCTATGCCAGCTGCCCGGCTGGTATGGGAAGCGGAAACACCTTGCCGAGCTGCCCGTAGAGGGCAACGGCAACATCACCGTGCGCCATCATGCCACGCAGCAGGTGGTCTACCGCAACTCCTTCTCCACCCTCTTCCAAGAATGGCTCACCTACGACGAGGCCAAGACCGAGAAGAAATCGTTCGAGAATGTCTTCCTCGTTCCGATGCCGAAAGACACTGTCGACATCACCGTCAGCCTGATGAACAACCGCCGCGAGGTGATAGCCTCGACGACACACACCGTAGCTCCCACCGACATCCTCATCCACAAGAAGGGCTACAGCAACGTCACGCCCTACGACATCCTGCAACAGCCGGCCGACACGGCGCGCTGCATACACATCGCCTACGTGGCCGAAGGCTACCAGGAAAGCGAGATGCCCACCTTCCTCGACGACTGCCGCACGGCGATGGAGGCCCTCTTCGCCCACGAGCCGTTCCGCTCGCTGCGCGACCGCTTCGAGATAGTGGCCGTGAAGTCGCCTTCCGTCGACAGCGGCACGAGCGAACCCCGCAAGGGCATCTGGCGACAGACGGCCCTGCAGTCGCACTTCGACACCTTCTACAGCGACCGCTACCTCACCACGCTCCACCTCAAGCAGCTACACGACTGGCTGGCCGGCACGCCCTACGAGCACATCATCGTCTTGGTGAACACGAGCGAATATGGCGGCGGGGGCATCCTCAACTCGTACAACCTCTCGATGGCCCACCATCCGAAGTTCCGCCCCGTCGTCGTTCATGAGTTCGGCCACAGCTTTGCCGGACTGGCCGACGAGTATGCCTACGAGCAGGAACAGCTGCAGATGTACCCCACCGACATCGAGCCCTGGGAGCCCAACATCACCACATTGGTAGACTTCGCCAGCAAATGGCAGGACATGGTGACACCCGGTGTCGGCATCCCCACACCCGCCGAAACGGTCAAGACCGACGCATATAATAAAAGATACGCGCGCGCGATAGGTGCCTTCGAAGGGGCCGGCTACTGTCTGAAAGGTGTCTACCGCCCCACGCTCGACTGCCGCATGCGCACCAACGAGAACCCGGAGTTCTGCCCGGTATGCCAGCGCGCCATCGAGCGTCTTGTCCGCTTCTATACCGACTGAGTAAGAATGAAGCACCTGATGACCTTCCTCCTTGCTCTCTGCTTCCTGCCCCTGCAGGCACAGAGAAGCCAGCCGGGCAGCGCCGACCGCGAAATGCTCGACAAGGCCATCGACTACTTCGCCTCGCAGAAATACCACGAGGCGCTGCTCCTCTTCGAGAAGCTTGACGAACGCTTCAGGCTCAATCCGCGCTATCTTGCCTACATGGGCTACTGCTACTATTTCGACTGGGACTATGCTTCGGCCGCCACCTATTTCGAGAAGTCACTGCCACAGCTGCAGGCCCTCTCCCCCCACGAGCTCAGCGTCTACTACTTCTCGCTGGCCGAGAGCCTTTTCGAGCTGTCGCAGTATGATGCCAGCGTCGAAGCCTACGAGCAACACCTCGTGCGCTGCTATCCCGACGAGCGGGCCGATGCCCTCTATCGCCTCGGCTTCGTCTATCTCTTCCGCGACGACAAACCGCTGGCATGGGAGTATTTCACCGCCGCGCAAGCGTGCTACCGCTACTTCCAACCCGAGCGGCAACAACGCATCCAGCAGCTGCAGCACATGCTGAAGGCACTCCCCGCCGCGCAGGAAGCTCAGCAAGAAGCACCGCAAGAAGCACCGCAAGAATAGCGCTCTCACGACAACAATCGCATATCACCACTTCAAACGTATGAATCAGATAGAACGAATCAAGCACATGGAGCGGCAGCTCGACAGAGCGTCGCTCGCCGTCATGCAGCTGTCCAACGCCTTGGAGCAGTATGCCGAGGCGCAGGAAGCCTTGGCTCAGCTGAGCAGCTATTATGGCAGTAAGGAATGGAAAGACGACTACGCCGCCGACGAGGCGGGTCTTCTTCCGCAAGATCTCAAGCGAGGTATCCTCTCGGAGGATGCCGTCTGGAACGTCCTCACCGACAACCGCGAGCTGCTGGAACAGCTGAAGGCTGTCTCCGCAAAGGCATAGACCAGGCGACGCTTGGAATCAGTAAGACAAAAAAAGCCCCTGCAACGCGCATGTTGCAGGGGCTTCTTCATTATCGTCGACTAATAATAGTCTTCTTCATCATCTTCATCTTCGTCGTCCCAGACGCTGTAGCCTCTGCGACTCAAGACGGTGTTGTCGTCTTTCATATCGTCATCGGTCAGCTCGTCGTCTGGTATCACGGTGAGCGAAGCGTTGTCGAGTATGGGCTGTTGCTCGATGATGCACAGCTCCACTTCAGGCTTGATATATTGAATCTTTTCCATATTTCGTCTTTTTATTGTTTTTTGTTTTGGAAAGAAATTGGAATAATTACCATAATTTTGTTCAGAAATAATAATAATTTCTGGAATGAATTATTCTCATTATTCTAATTTCTTTCCTTTATTCTTCTTTTATTAGTGGATTACTTGACGATGAGCTTCTTGCCATTCTGGATGAAGATGCCCTTCTGGAGCTTCTGCACCTGACGGCCCTGCATATCGTAGATGGGAGCGTTCACGTCGAAGCCAACGGTCTCGAAGCTCTCGATGCCTGTAGCCTCGCCACCACCGAATGGGATGAACTCCTTGGCTGCGTTAACAATCACGATGTAAGGCTTGCCAGCGGGGATAGTCACTCCGTCTTGAACCTTGCGGAAGCCTACCTTCTCATTCTTGTAGCTCAGCATGTAGTATGTGCCGTCGCTCACGTCTGTGCCATCGGCTACGATGAACATGTTATCGAGGTCAGCCAGTTCTGTTTCTGCATCAGCAATGCTCAGCTCGTAAGTGCCAGCTTCACCGTTCAGGATAACGGGCTCGCCCTTCTTCACTGCATTAACGCTCTCAATCATAACGGCTGTTTGACCCTCGTTCACCTGAACAGGAATGTAAGCTGTCACTCCCTCCGGGAATTCCACATTGTCAACTGCCACGTAGGTAGCCCACTGAGCCTCACCGATAGTAACGGTGGGAACGTTATACTTGTAGAGCTGGATAGCTTCCTGTCCAGATTTGTAGTAACGGAAGCGATTCTGATTGGATGCTTTGTTGAAACGCAAAGTCATTGTGCTTCCCTCAAATACAGCTGAAATCACGGCATTTCCTTCATCATCAATACTAAACGTATGAGTGTAAGTGCTTGCATTGTCACTTGTCTTCAAACCATTACTGTTGGATGACACTCCGATATATTTGCCAGATGCACTCTTCAGGGTTCCGTTGTTAACATCAACCGTAAACACAGCTGCAAGAGTTTCTTCTGTAGCGGCAATCTTATCGTCAACGATTGTTACATCGAGAGTATTGCCTACTGCATCCAATGTTTCGAGTGAACCATCAAATGCAATATTGGCATCTTCATAAACGATGAGATACTGACCGTTTGTGATGTCGTCGGTGCTTGTTACCTTAACAAATGCCTTGCCTTCTATAGGTTCTACCCAACCTGTGACGTTCAGCATAAATGCTGTGCCTGTTGTATTCACTGTGAATGTGTAGTTACCGGCTTCATAGATGGCGAAATCACTACCGGCATCACCAGCAGTCAGATTTACTTCATGATGTTCAGAATGAATTACATAGGGAGGATTTGCTCCTTGAGTGTCGCCTCCATACCAAGTCGGATTTGCGTTATCATTCACATATAAAACTTTAAACGTTTCGCCTCCAGCAAGCGTCTTGTTAATGGTGTAAATGCCGCCTTCTTCACTTTCTGCAAACTTGTTACTCTCAATAGCAGTCCAAGGCAATTCGCCCCATGAACCAACCAGGTAGTATCCAGCCTCTGGCCATCCTTCAACAGTGAGGAAGGTTCCGTTTGCAGTAACGTCAAGCCTAAATGTATAATTTCCAGCTAATTCAATTTTCATGTTACCCTGATTACTTGAAGACAAAGCTATACTCTCACATGGCTTTGTAAGATTAGGGGTCTCTGCACTATACCAGTTATTGTTTTCGTCAACAACTTTGAATTCTACATTAGCTTCTAATGTCTTAGTCAGTGTATAGACACCATTGCCCTTGCTTTCGAATTCAACCATACCGTTCTGCCAAGAACCATTATCCCATGAACCTGCGAGATAATACTTCGCAGTTTCAACCTCCTGTACCTCAACGTCAGTAGGATTGGCAATCTGAGCAGCATTGTAGCAACCGATGTTACCAGTCAATGTGAGCACATCATCAACAGCGTATTCAACGTCGGAAGAAATTCCACGCACGACGATGGTGTTCTCGCCTTGAGCAATAGTAGTGTTCTGTCCATTGATTACTGTTACTGTGGCATTCTCAATCTTCACGAGCAGGCCCTGCAGCGTATTGCCTTCAGCGTAGTCGTTGTTGATTTCTTCAATCGTTTTGACAGTTGCCGTCACATTGTTATCAGAAGAAAGTACCTCGCACGTAGGACTTGTAATCTCCAGCAGGCCGTTGTAGGTAGAAAGTGAACCTGACACCTTCACTTCTTCGCCCTTGTTCAGTTCCAGGTTAGAGCTACCATAAACACAGATGGCAGCAGTCTCGTCCTGGATGTAGGCTGTCTTGCCTACGCAACTTGTGACAACACCCTTTGTAACAACATCACCGGTAGCTTGAGCGCGTACTTCGGCAATAGTCATTACAATGTTCGGGTTTCCGGCCTGGGTCACCTTCACTTCCTTAGTAGCGGTTTTGTTGTCATACGAATAAGTCAAGGTCACGATAGCCTCGCGTTCAGCAGCAGCATCATTGGCTGTAGTTGTGAACGGAATAGTTTCACCAACGGTTCCGAGAGTTAGCCAGTTGGCATTAGTTGTTGCCGTAAGCTTTCCATTGTCCACAGGATTATTCAGTGTATAGCTGATGGTTCCTTCTGTGGCATCGTAAGCGATGCTGACATTCTCTGCAGAGATGACGGGATCCTGAGAAGCCTGAGGACGAACTAATGAAACAAGCTGGTTGTTGGCATCAAACTCATAAGTAGAGTTGTATTTCTTCAGATTTCCGTAGATTACAACTTCGTCACCAACCTGAATGTCATCAGCTGATGTAAACCATTCTCCATTATAGCTGAAACCACGGTATGCTTCTAACTGATCAGCTTCCTCTGTTCCATCTTCTGAGATGTTGTACGAGATATTTCCATATTGCGAATTAAACGCAGTAACAATCTTGGAAACGATACCTTTTGCATAAACACCTGTTACACCGGCATTGGCATCAATGGCTGCACGTGCTTGTGTAACAGTATAAGGATTGTTGGCTGTACCCGGAGCATTGGGATCGTTGTTTGTTATGTTTACAGTAAATCTAACACTACCTGCTGCGTAATTATTATCAGCAGCTTGGCTGATTGTTAAGGTCTGTTCGCTTGGGGTGATAGCTACTGGTGTTACGGTGATAGTTTTGTTAGCCTCATCTACAATAGTAGTTACGTAGGCATTTTCGCTGACAGTAACTGCACCTGTACTTGAGGTAGAATAGTTGAGGACCTGTGCGTCACTGTTGTTAAACAAATCAAAACTTAAAGCATTGGTCGTACCCGTCAAGGAAAGATCACTTGCAGTAAGACTTGGAGTGTCTCCGTTTTCCTCCTCCAATTTGTAAACAACAATAGCATGAGGGTAACTGTCAATGTTGCTCGTTGCATAAGCCTTATAAGCGTAAGAAGTATTGCTCGAGTAGCCAAGGAATCTGTTAGAATTATTACTATTTTGAATTAAAACAGTTTCATCATCCTGAAAGTTAAACTTCCAGTTAGAATGATTTTGACTTAATGATACTCCAGTGCTACTTCCATTGTAAAGATAGCCGTCATTAACACTAACGTTCTTCATGTAAAAGCAACCATTGGTGTCTCCAGTTTCGAGTGTCCAGACATAAGTCTCTGTTCCAGTTAGGTTTGTTTTACTGTAAGAATCTGTTGTCTGCAAAGCACTACTACTTACAGTATTGTTCATTACATGGCCATCCTGCTCGAACACATACAAGCCACCAGCCTCAACGCTCGTGACCTTTGTCAGCTTGTAAGTTGCAGCCCAAGAGGACCCTGCCCCCGCGACAATCATGGCCACGAGTAGCAATAGTTTTGAATAGAATTGTTTGTACATAATGTTATGAATTTAAAAAATTGATGGTTATCCAATTTGATAGTAGTTGGGAGAGCAATGCTGCAAGCCCCTGCAGCTCTGTCGCTGAAATTGTTTTGTCGTTGACAAGTTTTCTGCCAATTTGGTGCAAAGATACACATTATTTCCGAGACTGCCAAAGGGTTTGGGCGAAAAAAAGCAAATTTAAGGTTTATTGAACAAAGGAAAGTTACGCGTTGCTCCTCAGTTATGTAATTCTCTATTCAACTTCCGCAAGTAACGATAGCCATAAACAGTAACGGCCTGAAAGGCCAGTAAGCTAACAGCCCAGGGCATCGCCCTGGGTGGAGAGGTAATCGTGTTGTCCGCCCTGAAAGGGCAAAAGCCCTACGAGCATTATTGTGCTTTTGCCCTTTCAGGGCGCAGCCTACGCATCGCATATACCCAGGGCGTTGCCCTGGGCTATGTGTTCATTGCCCTTTCAGGGCGTTTTTCAGAAATTGCGGAACTTGAATTAGAGAATATCGTGCCCAAGAAACACGCAGGAATGTCCTACGGACAGAAATCTTACAAATCTTCACAAATCTAACAAATACGCTTACAAATGGGCTTAGCACTCACCTGGCTGCATCTATTATTTAATCTCTGCGTCTTTGCGTCTTTGCGTTCTGATATATTAAAGGACATCAAAAGATTTGTAAGATTTGAATAGATTTGTGAGATTTCTGTCACGAAGTGACACTCATTATCGCCTTTTAGTACATGCGGAACTTAAATCAGAGAATTTCGTGGATTCAGAAGTGAGTTTTTGGAATTGTTTGCCGCAAGCGGCGAGATTGTCTGGAATGCGATTGCAAAATAATTCTCCAATTCTCCAATTCGTGAAAAGAAAAAAAGCTGATGAGTAGTAACCCGCGAAAGAAAAAAATGTGAATTATTTTGACAAAACACCATCAACATTTTTCGTCATTCTACAAGAGAAAAGGTTGTGAAAAGACACTTTCTGCAACCGGAAAAGATGCTTCGGAGCCGCAAAAGCCATCTCTTTGGATGTCATAGATGGCATATTGGTGCCTGATATGACGCATATTGCAGGGTAATATGACGCATATTGCACACCAATATGACGCATATTGCGAGGCAAAATGCCGCATATTGCATCCAATAAAATTACCACCTTAGCCCAAAAAGAACACAACCGCCTAACATTCAACAGCTTACGCAAACTGCGAAATACTGCGATATTTGCGACCAAACATTCTCTTGCTTTCAAATACGCGACTCCTGCATAGGGTGTTTTGTGAATTATCTTGACAAAGCGCAACCGACTTCCCCTCGTTCAGCCGAACGCTTTGAGGCAATGTAGGAGGTCACGCATGTGCTAATGTAGGAGGTCACGAATGTGCTGATGTAGGAGGTCACGCATGTGCTGATGTAGGAGGTCACGAATGTGCTGATGTAGGAGGTCACGCATGCGCTAATGTAGGAGGTCACGCATGCGCTAATGTAGGAGGTCACGCATGCGCTAATGTAGGAGGTCACGCTTCCTAGCGTGACACC
>JAGBLC010000149.1 GCA_017635615.1 Prevotella sp. | reverse complement strand
GATGCGCTCATACGTATCTCACCAGCATTGAAGGTGTAGGCCATGTCGTAGTTGGGGTGGTAGTAGGTCACGCGATTGTGTTGAAGCTCAGCACGTTGGTCGGTCGTCTCTATGTAGCCAACCGGACAGGCCTCCGACTTCTGTGCCTCTTGTCGTGCCAAGGCCTCATCGGCGTAGCTGACACGCATGGCCAGTCGCAGACGCAACGTATTGGCAAACTTCACCCACAGCCGCACTTGTCCACCATAGACGATATCGTAGTCAGCCAGCATCTGTTCGTCGGCTTCTGCGTAAGGAGTGAGTATGTCGATGGCGTTGTCCAGTTCGGTGAAGAAGTGGCGATAGACGGCCTGTTGGCTGTCGTATGCTGTACCGAGCGTACCGCTGCCGAAGTTGATATAGGGGATAGGCCCATACATGTCGGAAACGCGGTGGAGCGCCTCCACCTTGACGATGTCGGCCAAAGCTGCCACCTGGGGCATCTGCTGCTCTTCGGCTTTCTGTCGCATTTTCTGCCATGCAGGCATCACTTCAGAGAAGGCACGGCGGAACATCTGGTCGTACCATCCGCTGACGAAGCTGTACGAGCCATTGTGTATGCCATTGCGCCAGGTGCCGGTAAGTCCGACGTAGCCAGAGAAGGGGTCGGCCGAAAGGCCTTGTGCCACTTGGTAGTCGGACGAGAGGCAGTTGCCCGATCCATCGTCAAAGAGTACTACGCGGCTCTCCATCTGCGTGAAGAAAGCGCCCACGTTCTGATAGTCGCGTTCCAGGTCGTCGTCGGTCAGCCGATGGCGGTCGGTGTTCACATCGTCGAAGCCGCCGGTACAGGCTGCGAGAAAGAACAACAGTGAAAGGCTGCCGTATTGCAGCAGCTTATGAGGCAATAGGGAAATATTATGATTGTTCATTCTTTGATTGATTTTGATTGATGAGTAGAAATAATCAGAAACGCAGCTTGACGGCGAATCCCATCGACCGCAGGCTTGGCTGCATGAAATAGTCGATGCCCTGATAGTAGGTGCCGGTGTTGGATGTCATCTCAGGGTCGTAAGGAGCATGGTTGTAAATCATCCAGAGGTTGTGAGCAACGAACGAAACGTTCAGTCCTTTCACCCATGAGAGCCAGCGATTGACAGGAATGTCGTAGCCGATGGTCAATTCTTGCAGGCGCAGGTTGGTGGCACTGTAAACATAGCGCGAGTCGACCGTTCCCTGCGGGTTGCCCACGGTCTGGTAATAAGCTTGTGCGGGAATGGGGCGTCCGTTGATGAGCACACCGCCGTTGTTGCGTGCCTCTTGCGATGCCTTCGACGCACCATAATAGTCGAGGATGGCTTGTGTCTCTGACACCACGATGCCACCATTGCGGTAAGTAAAGAGGACGTTGAGGCTCAGCCCTTTCCACGACAGCGTGTTGCCCCACGACAGGTTATAGTTAGGCGTGGCTTTTCCCGCGTACATATAATATTTATTCTCGTTAGGATTCTTCTCAACATTCTGCGTAGAGGGGTCTACATAGATGGCACCGTGTTCGTCGGTCTTGAGCGTCGATACGTAGATGTCGCCCATCGAACCGCCTTCCGTCAGCCTAATCTGGTAGCCCGATGTACCGCCCATGTAGAGTTCGCTCAGGTTGTAGAGCTGTCCGTCGATGGGGTTGCGCCAATCGCGCAGCAGTTCCTTGATACTGTTGCGGTTGAGTGTCCAGGTAAGGTAAGTCTCCCATTGCACCTTTCCTAATGGCTGAGTATAGCGTGCCGACAGCTCGATACCCTTGTTGTCTACGCGTCCGCCATTGACCACTGCCGATGTGTAACCCGTTGAAGCCGACATCGGGGGATAGAAGAATTGGTTGAAGGTCTTCGAATAGTAGAGCGTTGTATTGACGCGGAGCCGGTTGTGGAAAAGCACCAGGTCGATACCTGCCTCCCACGAATGGGTCTTTTCGGGTTTCAGGTCGTCGTAGAGCACGGTGCTTGTCTCGGCAAATCCCGTCGATGGGTTCACGTCATAGTAGTTGCGTGTGAGGAAAGGCTCGTTGGGCTCGTTACCCACGACAGAGTAGGACAGACGAGTTTTCAGGTAGTTGAGCCAACGGTGGGATTGTATGCTTGGGAAGATGTCCGTCCAGATGCCCGAGATGCCAGCCGACCAATAGAAATAGCTGTGGTGCGACTTCCCTTCGGCGTTGTCGCCGAGGATGGTCTTTCGGGCAGCCAGGTCGTCGTCGGTCTGGTAGAGTTTCGACGACCAGTCGTTGCGTGCTGTCAGATCGATATAGGCAAGGCTGCGATAGCCCAACTGGGCTGTGGCGTAAAGGCTTTCAAGGATAGAGCGCGGGTTTTGTTGGAAAGGTTTGAAGGTAGAGTTGGTTGTCTCGACATTGGCGAAGGTGAAGAGGTTGGCCGTACCCTTCAGATGTCCCCGGAACCCCACCGACTCAGCATCGCGGCGGTCGAACGATGTACCAACCACGCCGCTGATGTTCCATGAGTTGTCTGTGCCGAAGTATTTGTTCACCTTTGCGAAAGCCTCGGCAAAGAGCTGTCTGCTCCAGGCATCTGTCAGCCCATAGTGGCCATAGCGCGAAGCATAAAGTGTGTTGGTGGATGCGAAGAACTTCTCCTCGTATTTCTCCGAGCTCTTGTCGTACTTGATGCGTCCCGTGAGGTCGAGCCAGTCGGTGACAACCCAGTTGAGCGAGGCTGTCAGCTGGTGACGCTCCTTGTGGTTGACGAAGCGTTCGCGCTCGGTCTCCCAGTAGGGATTCTCCATCGAGATGTCGTAGTTGTAGGGCCAATACTGTACGGGGAAGTTGCGACCGGTGTCGTAGCGCTCGAAGTAGCCGAGCTTCGAGAAGTCGTCGCCAGCGGGGAAAAGGTAGACCGGCACGAGCGGATTGTGATATTGTCCTTGCGACAGCATGTTCTGCTCCTTCACTGTCGAGAGCATGTAGCCCAGGTCGAGCGTCAGGCGGCTGTCCATGAAGCTCGTGGTATTGCGCAGGGAGAGGTTGTAGCGGTCGAAGTCGTTGCTGTGTATAATACCTCCGCCGTTGGTGGCTCCGAGCGACAGATAGGTCTGGTTCTTATCCGACCCTACGGAGATGCTGGCCGAGTGGCTGAAGTTCTTCCCCGTGCGGAAGAAGTCCTTCGGCGAGTAGGTGCTGGGCGTAGCGAGCTTCTGTCCCCAGCTGAAATAGCTTCCCGTCTCGGTGGGGGCGTATTCGTTCTGGAACTGGTGCATGACGAAGGGATGAGAAAACTGGAACGACCCCGTATAGCTTACGTCCACTCGTCCGGCCGTTCCTTTCTTTGTCGTGATGAGGACAACACCGTTGGCGGCATTTGCACCGTAGAGGGCAGCTGCCGAAGGTCCCGTCAGTGCTGAGATGCTCTCGATGTCGTCGGGATTGATGTTGGCCAAGGCGTCGCCCGTCTGTCCGGCTCCGGCAAAGATACCCTCCGGCTGTTCGGAAGCGAGATTCTGCATCGGTATGCCATCGACGACGTATAGCACGTTGTTGTTGCCGTTGATCGACTTTGCACCACGCATCACCACACGAGCCGATCCGCCTACACCCGAACTGCTGGCGTTGATCTGCACGCCAGCCACCTTGCCGTTGAGCGAGTTGACGAAGTTGGCATCTTTCACCAGTGTGACAGCATCGCCGGCTATCTGTTGAACGTTGTACGACAGCGAGCGGGCTTCCTTCTTGATACCCAAGGCGGTGACGACGACGTCGGTGTCAAGGCTGACGACAGCTTCAGCGAGCCTGATGCTGATGTCATTGCCATTCACTTCGGCTACCTCGGTGTTGTAGCCGATACACTTCACGGTGAGCTTGTCGCCAGGGGCTGCCTCTATCGTGAAGCGTCCGTTAATGTCTGTCACCGCTCTGCGTCGGCTTTGTGATGTTTCAATGATGGCACCGATGACGGGTTCGCCGTTCTGGTCTGTCACGATGCCTCTCACCTCCGCTGCAGGTCGGTTGGTCTCTTTAGCTGCCTGAGCATTGCAGGTGATGGCGAAGGTTGGTGCAACTGTCAGGATAGTGGCCACCAACCAGAGTTTTCCTACATGTTTCTTCATGTTGATGTTCCGTTTTTGATTTGTTCCCTTTTGAAAAAAAATCCCGGACGCGACAAGTCGAATCCGGGATTTCTATCGATTGTGCTTTACAGCGCAAAGTTAAATCATCTTTATTCTGCGGCGGGAGCCTCTACAGCAGGAGCCTCTTCAGCTGCGGGAGCTTCCTCGACGGGAGCCTCAGCCTCTTCGGCGGGAGCCTCCTCCACGGCGGGAGTCTCGAGGGCAGCCTTGGCAGCACGGAGCTCTTCGGCATTCTCAGCGATGACGGTGACGGGCACCTTCACCTCAACTTCCTTGTGGAAGTGGACGATAGCCTCAAAATCGCCCACGTGCTTAGCGTCGCGCATGGTGACAATCTTGCGGTCTACCTCGATGCCCTTCTCAGCCAATGCAGCCACCACCTGAGCCACACCTACGCTTCCGTATGTGACACCCGTGGCACTGACCTTTGCGGGGATGACGAG
>JAGBLC010000148.1 GCA_017635615.1 Prevotella sp. | reverse complement strand
GTCACGCTGGGAAGCGTGACCTCCTACATTGGCGCTATTGTAGGGGTGGAACAGCGTTTCCGCCCGCGCCAGCACATAGGTGGCAGCGTAGGAGGCGACGTGTCTCACGTCGCAACAGCGCATAAGCGGCGCATACGTGGCAGGTGTCACGCTGGGAAGCGTGACCTCCTACATTGGCGCTATTGTAGGGGTGGGACAGCGTTTCCGCCCGCAACAGGGCATAGGCGGCAGCGTAGGAGGCGACGTGTCTCACGTCGCAACAGCACATAGGAAGTGCATACGTGGCAGGTGTCACGCTGGGAAGCGTGACCTCCTACATTGGCGCTATTGTAGGGGCAAGCGACCATCGGGAGATCGGGAAATTCGGGTGTTTTTTATGATAGCTGTTCAGAAGAAGAGTTCAGAACAGGATGTCGTGGGCTTCGCTGGCGGTAAGCTGGCGACACCACGACACGCGGTGGGAGGTATCGGCTCCGGGGCCGGTGTTGCCATACTCCATGTAGCGTGCCGTCCGCTCGTTGGCAGGGTTGCGCCAGTTGTCCCACCCCTCGGGAAGGATGTGTGCGCCCAGATGGCAGTTGATGAACGCCGTATAGGCGTAGGGCCGCCAGGGTCGGCCGAGGTAGACCTTGTCGACACCCTCGCTGGCCGTCAGCCGGCATTTGTGGAAGACATAGCCACCGTCTTGGTCGGCCGGTGTCGATGCTGCCGTGATGTAGGAGTTGGCCTTGCTGCGGATCTCGCAATTCTCGAACCATGCCGTAGAAGGGCCGAAGATGAAGTCGGTGGTGCCCTCGATATAGCAGTTGTCGAAGCGGAGGAAAGTACCGGCGACGCCTGTATAGACGGTGTCTTGGTTGCCGAGGAAGCGGCAGCCGACGAAGTGCAAGCGGTTGCCTTCGGTATGCAGCGCGACGGCCTGTCCAAGGCGGGCAGCATTGTTCTCGACGGTGATGTTCTTCAGCGTGATGTCGCTACCCTCTATCTTCAGCGTGTAGGTGCGGAAGGTGCCCATCGGCTTCGTGTCGCCGTAGGGTGTCGGGATGGAGATGTTGGCATGGTCGTCGTAGGTGATGATGGTGTTGTCGGCATCCTCGCCGCATATCTCGATATGGGTGAGCGATGATGGGACGACGAGTTTCTCCTTGTAGACGCCTCGCTTGACGAAGATGACCTTATGGTATTCCATGAAGGCTCGGCACACCTCGATGGCCTCGCCGATGTTGCGGAACTGCCCCGTTCCGTCGCGTGCCACGAAGATGGTGTCGGGGTTGTCGTACGGATTGGCAGCGAGAGCAACAGCGATGTTGCTCAGGAGAAGGAGTGAGAAGATGGCTTTTTTCATTGTTTGCAGATTAGTTGTCGAGGTGGATTTCCTGGATGCCTCGGATGGCCTTCAGCTCGTCCATGATATTGTGGACGTCGTCGCGGTCGTGTACGCGGAGGTCTATCTCGCCGTCGAAGATGTTCTCGCTGGTCTTGAAGGTGAGCATCTTCATGTCGACGTTCAGCTGGTGGGAGATGACCTGCGTGAGCTCGTTGAGCAGTCCGAGGCGGTCGATGCCCCGCATGACGATGGTGGCATCGAAATACATGCGCCGGTGCATGTCCCATTTCACGTCGAGGAGGCGGTTGCCGTAGCTCGACTTCAGGCGGTTGGCCACCTGGCAGTTGCGTTTGTGTATCTCGATACGGTTCTTGTTGTCGATAAATCCTAAGGCATCGTCGCCGGGGATGGGATGGCAGCAGTCGGGGAAGAGGAACTGCGTGATGTTGTTCTCTGTGATGTAGACCGGCTTCTTACGGTTGAAGTCTTTCGGCACGATGAAGTAGTCTTGTGCCTCGAAGGCCTCCTTGACCACGTTGGCCTTTTCCTTTCCGCCGAGGAAGGGAACGAGTCGTCGCCACCCTTTCTTCCCGCCTTCGCGCTTGCTCTTGCCGAGCAGCTCGTCGATGTCTTTCTCGCCGAGGATGATTGACTTGTCGCCGATGCACTGGAAGAGCTGCTCGTGCTTCTTCACCTCGTGCAGTTCGCAGAGCTTGTCGAGGACGGAGACGTTAACCTCCATGTCGTGTCGGGCGAGGAAGTCGGTGAGTGCCTGTTCGCCCTTCTTCTGTATCTCGCGGTTCTCGCGACGCAGGATGGCCTGAATCTTCCCCTTCGCCTTTGCTGTGCTGACGAAGTTGATCCAGTCGGCCTGCACGTGCTGCGAGTTGCTGGTGAGTATCTCCACCTGGTCGCCGCTCTGCAGCTTGTGGCTCAGCGGCACGAGGCGGTGGTTGACCTTGGCACCGATGCAATGGCTGCCGAGGAAGGTGTGTATCTGGAAAGCGAAGTCGAGGGCCGTACAGCCTGCGGGCATCGTCTTGATCTCGCCCTTTGGCGTGAAGACGAATATCTCGGAAGCGAAGAGGTTGAGCTTGATAGCGTCGAGGAAGTCCATCGCGTCGGGCTGCGGGTCGTCGAGAATCTCCTTGATGGTGCGCAGCCAGTCGTTGAGCTCGCCCTCGTCTTCAGTGTACTCCTCTCCCTCCTTGTATTTCCAGTGGGCGGCGAAGCCCTGCTCGGCTATCTCGTCCATGCGGTCGCTGCGTATCTGCACCTCTATCCACCGCCCCTGCTTCGACATGAGCGTGACGTGCAGGGCCTGATAGCCATTCGTCTTGGGATGGGAGAGCCAGTCGCGCAGCCGGTCGGGATGACTCTTATAGATTTTGCTGACGGCGACATAGATATTGAAGCATTCGTTGATTTCGTTCTCGCGGTTTTTCGGTTTGAAGATGATGCGTACGGCCAGGATGTCAAAGATTTCGTCGAACGACACGTGCTTTGTCTGCATCTTGTTCCAGATGGAATAAGGACTCTTGACGCGTGCGAGTATTTTATAGTTGACGCCCATCTTGTCGAGTGCCTCACGAATGGGCGACGTGAACTGTTCGAAGAGCTCGTCGCGCGACTCCTGCGTGATGGCCAGTTTGCGCTGTATGGTATTGAACTCCTCGGGGTGTTCGAATTTGAAGCTGAGGTTCTCGAGCTCTGTCTTGATCTTGTTGAGTCCCAGTCGGTTGGCCAGCGGTGCGTAGATATAGAGCGTTTCGCCGGCTATCTTGTACTGCTTGTTGGCAGGTTGCGACTCTAAGGTGCGCATGTTGTGGAGGCGGTCGCAGATCTTGATCAGGATGACGCGAATGTCGTCGCTCATGGTGAGCAGCAGCTTCTTGATATTCTCTGCCTGTGCCGAAGCCTGTCCGCCGAAGATGCCACCCGAAATCTTTGTCAGTCCGTCGACGATCTGTGCTATCTTCGGGCCGAAGATATTGGCGATGTCCTCTACGGTGTAGTCGGTGTCTTCCACCACATCATGGAGCAAGGCGGCACAGATGCTTGTCGACCCGAGACCTATCTCTGTGCAGGCTATCTGGGCCACAGCGATGGGATGCATGATGTAGGGTTCGCCCGACAGTCGTTTGACACCCTTATGGGCTTGGCGCGCAAAGTTGAAGGCTTTCGTGATGATGTCCACCTTCTTGCGGTGTCGCGATGCGATATAGCTGTCGAGCAGATGCTGAAACGCATCGTCCACCATCTTCTCCTGCGGTTCCTGAACGGTTAGTTCGCTGTGTTCATCCATGACTTATCCTCCTCTTTTTGATTGTTCACATATCTCTCCTCTTTCCTCTTTCCTCTCTCCTCTTTCCTCTCTCCTCTTACTTCACCTTGAGCTTCTTGCCGGCACGGATGTTATTACCCTTGATGCCGTTGAGCTTGCGTATCTTGTCGACGGTGGTGTGGTGCTTGCGAGCCAGTTCGGACAGCGTCTGTCCTTGCTTCACGGTGACGCTCTGGCCGCCGCGATTGCGTCCGCGCCCGGAACGAGCATGCCTGTCGTGTTTCCCCCGCTTGCCGCTGACGGCCTGCTTGCGGCTGTGCGAAGAGCGGTTGTTGGTGGGAGCCGCAGCCACTTCGTTCTGGGTCACTTCCACCTCGGCACGCTTGGTGAGCCATCGTTCGGGCTCGTAATTGTAGATAGAGTCTTCGTTGTCGATGAAGGCATTGATGTAGTTTTGCGGCAAGCGAAGTACGGACACCTTGGAATTGCCGTTGACGATGTCGCGGCGGTACTGCGGGTTGAGCGTTCGCAGCTCTTCGATGTCGATGCCCGTCACGGCGGCAATCTGTCGGAAGTGTACGTCGCGGTCGATCATCAGCGTATCGGTCTTGGCGGGCAGTGTGGTGCGCATCGGACAGATATTATGGTCGCAATAATAGGTCATGATGTAGTTGGCAGCGATGAAAGCCGGCACATATCCCTGCGTCTCGCGCGGCAGATACTTATAGATAGCCCAATAGTCTTTCTCTCCGCCCGCGCGGTGGATGGCCTTGTTGATGTTCTCCGGTCCGCAGTTGTAGGCAGCGATGACGAGGCTCCAGTCGTGATAGATGCGGAAGAGGTCGCGCAGATAGCGTGCCGCAGCGTCCGACGACTTGATGGGGTCGCGCCGCTCGTCGACCAGCGAGGTCACTTCCAGCCCGTACTGTTTGCCCGTAGCGAGCATAAACTGCCACAGTCCGGCAGCGCCCACACGCGATGTTGCCTTGGGCGAGAGGGCCGACTCGATGACGGGCAGGTACTTCAGTTCCAGGGGCAGGTTGTAGGTTTCGAGCGCCTGTTCGAAGATGGGCATGTAGAAGTTGCTGGCTCCGAGCATATAGCCCACCGAGCGGCGCAGCTTCACCGCATAGCGGTCGATAAACATGCGTACCACTTCGTTGTAGGGCATCTCCATGATCGACGGTATGCGCTGCAGACGGTCGATGTATGTCTCGCGGGGAAACTCAGGGTTGACGTCGCGGTAGTTGCAGTTTTCCTCCTGCAGGTAGTTGCGGGCATTGTAGAGGTTGAGCAGGCTGTCCACTTCGAGCATCATGCCTACCGGCACATCGATGACGTCGAGTGCTCCTTCGTCGGTGATTACTTCGATTTCGTCTTCGTCGTTCTGAGCCTGTGCGAAGCCTGCACAGAGCATCAGGGCGGTGATGATAAATATTGCTTTTCTGTTCATATTCTGATGGTTAGAAATTGACGATGCACTGTATGCCCAGTGCGGATTGTTTGGTAAAGCGGAAAGCCGGCGCTCCGCCTCCCTCGTTGATAATGGCGGGAGCCACGCGCAGGCTGAGGTCGTCGGAGATATCGAACTCGGAGAGCGAGGCATCCACGTAGGCATCGATGACCGACAGGGCATAGACACCGATCATGATGAAGGCGCTCATGTCGCGGTAACGGCGGTAATAGTCTTTTCGTCGCCGGAACTTGTTTTCCCACGTCGTCCTGTTTTCATTGGTAACCTCGGCCCCGAGGTGCTGGAACTTGTCGTAGCTGTGCGTCTCGGGGTTGTCGTCCATGAGGTCCATGTATGCCTGCGAGTAGTCGTTGTACATCATGTTGTTCCACCGCATGGCGTAGAAGCATCCGACGAATCCTCCGTAGAAGATGGGCAGCTTCCAGAATTTGCGGTTGTATATCTGCCCTGCTCCGGGCAGGACGATGGCCAGCCACATGGCACGCTGCGGATTGGGTCGCCAGGAGTTCCAGTCGCGTCCGCTCATGGAGATGGTGTCGTTGGGTGCATCGATGTCGATGATGTCATCGGCGAACATCCCCTCGCTCATGTCAAGCTGCATCTCGAGCGAGTCGGCGTGGCTCATGATGGCAGCCGCCAGCGAGTCGTCGACGGCGAAGTCGTCGGGCATTTGAGCCGAGGCAGCAAGAGCGGTGAGCGTCAGGACTCCGACCGTGCAGAGCGTTCGCAGGAGGTGGAAGATGGCGTTTACGGTTGTCAAGAGTACGATCTTGTTTGATGGTTTCACTTGTTGTTTACTGCAACCTGTCTATCACGGCGCGGATCTTCTCCAGCTCGTCGGCATTGGCAAAGGGTATGCTGATTTTCCCCTTTCCCTTGGGCGAGCAGGTCAGCTCTACGCGAGTGCTGAAAACGTCGGACAACTGCTGTCGGAGCGCGACGTACTGATCGGGCAGCGGCGACTTGCCGACGATATGCTTTTTACCGATCTGCACGGCCTCGCCGCTCTTCAGCTGCTTCACCAGCTCCTCAACTTTTCGCACGGAGTAGGCATTCTTCTGTATTTCGCGGAACACCTTGATCTGCAGCGCCGGACTGTCGAGAGCGAGCAAAGCCCGGGCGTGTCCCATGTCGATGCTCTTCTCCTGCAGAGCCATCTGCACCTGTGCAGGAAGCTTCAGCAGTCGCAGATAGTTGGTCACGGCGGTGCGGCTCTTCCCCACCCGCTCGGCAACGCGCTCCTGCGTCATGCCACTGGCATCTACGAGATGCTGGTAGGCCAAGGCTATCTCTATGGCGTTGAGGTCTTCGCGCTGAATGTTCTCTACGAGAGCCATCTCCATGACGCTCTCATCGTTGATGGTGCGTATGTAGGCCGGGATGGTGGTCAGTCCGGCCATCTGCGAAGCCCTCCAGCGCCGTTCGCCTGCAATGATCTGATAGCGTCCGTCTTCTGTTTGTCTCAGCGTGATAGGCTGTATGATGCCTATCTCGCGTATGCTGTTGGCCAGTTCTTGCAGCGCTTCCTGGTCGAACTCTCTTCGTGGCTGGTTGGGGTTAGCCTCGATGTCGCTCAAGGCTATCTCGTTGATGGTCGACGAGCCCTCTGTCCGCACGTCGTCGGTAGAGATGAGTGCGTCAAGGCCGCGACCTAATGCTTGATATTTCTTTTTTACTGCCATATTCTTTTGTTTTTACTCCTTCTTCTCCCTGCTGATGATTTCCTTTGCCAGCGAGAGGTGGTTCTTGGCACCTGTCGACTCGGCATCGTAGAGGATGACGGGGATACCGTGTGAAGGAGCCTCGCCGAGCTTGACGTTACGCTGGATGACGGTCTTGAAGACCAGCTCCTGGAAGTGGCGCTTCACCTCGTCGTAGATCTGGTTGGCCAGACGGAGGTGGGCATTGTACATCGTCAGGAGGAAGCCCTCTATCTCCAGCTTCGGGTTGAGCTTGCTCTTGATGATACGGATGGTGTTGAGCAGCTTTGATATTCCCTCCAGTGCGAAATATTCGCACTGCACGGGGATGATGACCGAATCGGCCGCCGTCAGAGCGTTCACCGTGATGAGTCCGAGCGACGGAGAGCAGTCGATAAGAATATAATCGTATTCGTTGCGGATGGTGCTGAGCAGGTTCTTCAACACCCTCTCGCGATGGTCCATATTGAGCATCTCTATCTCGGCACCCACCAGGTCGATATGGCTGGCTACGATTTCGAGCCCCTCGATGTCGGTGGTGTAGATAGCGTTGCGGATGTCTGCATGGTCGATGATGCATTCATAGAGCGAGCAGTCCACCTTCTTCAGGTCGACGCCCAGACCGCTCGAGGCGTTGGCCTGCGGATCGGCATCGATGACGAGCACTTTCTTCTCGAGCGTTGCCAACGAAGCAGCCAGATTGATAGTGGTGGTGGTCTTGCCGACACCGCCTTTCTGATTGGCCAGAGCTATGATTTTTCCCATGTTCTTTGTTTGTAAAAACCGTTGTCCTTCGCGCGCACGATATATAATAATGTACGCAACGTCTTTCTTGTACAAGAAAATTTCTGCAAAGATACGGCTTTTTCTTCAAAAATCCATGCTACATATATTCGTTTTAACTTGATTTTGCAAAACATTAAATAGAATTACATTC
>JAGBLC010000147.1 GCA_017635615.1 Prevotella sp. | reverse complement strand
CCTGGCGGTCCCTTCGGAGGATCGGCCACACAATACTTCATCGGTCAGTTCGATGGTCACCAGTTCGTCTGCGAGGACGACCCCACGGAGACGAAATGGATGGACTACGGCAAGGATCACTACGCCACCGTCACTTTCTCCGACGGCCCCGACAACCGTCAAGTAGCCCTGGCATGGATGTCCAACTGGCAGTATGCCAACCAGGCTCCCACCAAGCAATACCGCTCGGCCAACAGTATCGCACGCGACCTGCAACTGCTACAGCTCGACGGCGAGACGTATCTCGTCAGCACACCGTCGCCCGAAAATCTTGCCGCACGCGGAAAGGCTGTAAAGAAGGGCAACTTCTCTGCCAACAAAGTGGTGAAGAACCTGCTGAAACAGAACAACGGCGCCTACGAGCTGACCGCCGACCTCGATATGCAGAAAGGCGAAACGCTGCGCCTTACCTTATATAATAATAAAGGTGAAGAGGTGGCCATCACCTTCGACACGAAGAAGAAGCAATACAGCGTGGACCGCACCAAGAGCGGACTGACCGACTTCTCCGACGACTTCCCCTGCACGACGACAGCTCCGCTGCCCGACGTGGGCAACTATGGCCTGCGTGTGTTTGTCGACAAGTCGAGCGTCGAGGTGTTCGTCGACCCAGGTTTCGGCAAGTCGGGACTCTTCCCCATGACCAACCTCGTCTTCCCATCGGAGCCTTACAACCACCTGCGCATCGAGAACCTGAAGGGCAACTCGAAGGTGAAAGACGTCACTGTCTATCCGCTGAAATAAGAATAAAAAAATTAAAGAATTAAAAACTAACAGAATATGAAAACAAACAAAATTGCAATCCTTTCGGTGATGCTCTGCTTCTTCTGCATGGGCTTCGTCGACCTGGTAGGCACCGCCTCCAACTATGTCAAGGCCGAGCAAGGCCTCAGCGACAGTGTGGCAAACATTTTGCCTTCACTGGTATTCTTCTGGTTCCTCATCTTCAGCGTTCCTACAAGCGTACTGATGAACAAGATTGGCAAGAAGAACACGGTTTTGCTGTCGCTCGTCGTCACAGCCCTCTCGCTGCTCCTGCCGGTCTTCGGCAACAGCTTCCCCCTGATGCTCGTGGCCTTCTCGCTGTTGGGCATCGGCAACACACTCATGCAGACCTCGCTGAACCCGTTATTGGCTTTGATCAGCGGTGGTAAGAACCTGGCTTCGCAGCTGACGTTCGGCCAGTTTATCAAGGCTATCGCCTCGTTCATGGCTCCCCTCATCGCCGGCTGGGGCTATAAGGCGCTCATCCCCACATTCGGACTCGACTGGCGCATACTGTTCGCCATTTACTTCGTCTTCAGCGTTGTCGCCACATTGCTGCTCTGGTCGACACCTATCGATGGCGACCAGAAAGCCGACAAGGAACTGCCTTCTGTGGGCACACAGTTTGTCAACTGCTTCCGCCTGCTGGGCGTTCCCGTCGTGCTGCTCTCCTTCCTGGGCATCATGTGCCATGTGGGCATCGACGTGGGCACGAACACCACCGCTCCCAAGCTGCTCATCGAACGTGTCGGCATGACGCTCGACGAAGCTGGCTTCGCCACCTCGCTCTACTTCATCTTCCGTACCATCGGCTGTCTGACGGGCTCTTACTTCCTCCGAGTGCTCAAGACGCGCACCTTCTTCATCATCTCTGTCGTCATGATGGCAGCCTCCATGCTGCTGATGTGCTTCGGCGACACCAAGACGCTGCTCTACATCGGCATTGCCCTCGTAGGCTATGGCAACAGCAATATCTTCTCGATGTGCTTCGCACAGGCACTCACCGCCATGCCCGAGAAGCAGAACGAGGTGTCGGGCCTGATGATCATGGGTCTCTTCGGTGGCACCATCTTCCCCCTGCTCATGGGATTCGCCAGCGACGCTATGGGACAAATCGGAGCTGTGGCTGTCATGGCCGTCGGCGTTCTGTACCTCTTTACTTATATCAAACAGTTAAAAACCGCTTAATTCAAAAAACATGGAAGCAAAACGTTATATCGTAGGACTCGGCGAAGCACTCTGGGACGTGCTTCCCGAAGGAAAGAAACTGGGCGGAGCACCTGCTAACTTCGCCTATCATGCCGGACAGTTCTTAGGTCCGGAGAACACCATCGCCATCAGCGCCCTGGGCGAAGACAAGCTGGCCGACGAGACCATCGAGTCGCTCAAGGAGCACGGGCTGACGCATCTGATGCCACGTGTACCCTACCCCACGGGCACCGTGCAGGTGACACTCGACGAAGAGGGCATCCCCACTTACGACATCAAGGAGAATGTGGCGTGGGACAATATCCCGCTCGACAGCGAGATCCAGGCCATCGCCCGCCAGTGCCGTGCCGTATGCTTCGGGTCGCTGGCTCAGCGCAACGTCATCAGCCGCGAGACCATCCACAAGTTCCTCGACCTCACGCCGAAAGACTGCCTGAAGATCTTCGACATCAACCTGCGCCAGCAGTTCTACACGAAGGAGGTAATCCAGGAGTCGATCCGCCGCTGCAATATCCTGAAGATCAACGACGAAGAACTGGTCATCATCGGCCGTATGTTCGGCTATCCGGGCCTCGACATGGAGAACAAGTGCTGGCTCATCCTGGGCAAGTACAACCTCGACATGCTCGTGCTGACCTGCGGCACCAATGGCTCGTATGTCTTCAAGCCGGGCGAGATGTCGTTCCAACCCACACCGAAGGTGGAAGTGGCCGATACCGTCGGAGCCGGCGACTCGTTCACAGGGTCGTTCTGCGCTGCCATCCTCAACGGTAAGCCCATCGCCGAAGCTCATCAGCTGGCTGTGGAAGTGAGCGCCTTCGTATGCACACAGAACGGAGCCATGCCCACCCTGCCCGACCGTCTGCTGGCCAAGGCTAAATAAGACACCACGTCTGACATCTTTCTTTTTTCATACACGCTGAGTCCCCCATAGCCTCTCGCAGGCTTTGGGGGACGTTTTTTTTATAGCGCAAACGACATGTTTGCACGTCGTAAACAACGTGTTTGCACAAGCGAAACAACATGTTCCCAATATCGAAACAAACGGTTACGTATAAAAATATCATAAAAAGCGAGGCGAATCCTTTGTACCTTAACATTTTTTCCGTAACTTTGCCCCTCAAAAGAAATAAGCAACAAAGTAAAATGACAAACATCTTAGAGTTAAGCGAGCAGGAGATTGGCCGCCGCCAGAGTCTCCAGGAACTGCGACAGATGGGCATCAACCCCTATCCGGCAGCCGAGTATCCCGTAACAGCATGGAGTAGCGACATCATCAACGACTTCGTCGACCTGCCCGTCGTCGGCAAGGACGAGGAGGGCAACGACGTCCGCGAGACAGCCACGGCAGAGAACAGCCGCGTGGTCAGCATTGCCGGACGCATCATGAGCAAGAGCATCATGGGAAAGGCTGGCTTTGCCAAGCTGCAAGACTCGAAAGGGCGTATCCAGGTGTACGTGCAGCGCGACGCCATCTGTCCGGGAGAGAACAAGGACCTCTACAACAAGGTTTTCAAGAAGCTGCTCGACCTGGGCGACTTCATCGGCGTGAAGGGCTTCGTCTTCCGCACCAAGACGGGCGAGGTGAGTGTCCACGTGACGGAACTGACCGTGCTGAGCAAGAGCCTCAAGCCGCTGCCCGTGGTGAAGACGGATGCCGACGGACGTGTCTACGACTCGTTCGACGATCCTGAGCTGCGCTATCGCCAGCGCTATGTCGACCTGGTGGTCAACGCCGGCGTGAAGGAGACGTTCCTCAAGCGTGCCACCATCCTGCGCACCATGCGCAACATCCTCGACGATGCAGGCTATACGGAGGTGGAGACACCCATCCTGCAGACCATCGCCGGCGGTGCTTCGGCCCGCCCGTTCATCACGCATTTCAATGCGCTGAACCAAGACATGTATATGCGTATTGCCACCGAGCTCTACCTGAAGCGACTCATCGTGGGCGGCTTCGAGGGTGTCTACGAGATAGGCAAGAACTTCCGCAACGAGGGCATGGACAAGACCCACAACCCCGAGTTCACGTGCATGGAGCTGTACGTCAGCTACAAGGACCTGCTCTGGGGTATGGGCTTCACCGAGCACATGCTGGAACAGATCTGCACGGCCGTCAACGGAAAGCCGGAGGTAGAGATAGACGGACAGGTCATCTCCTTCAAGGCTCCCTATCGCCGTCTGCCCATCCTCGATGCCATCAAGGAAAAGACAGGCTTCGACTGCGAGGGAAAGACGGAAGAGGAGATACGCGCCTTCTGCCTGTCGAAGGAGATGGATGTCGACGAGACGATGGGTAAGGGTAAGCTCATCGACGAGCTCTTCGGAGAGTTCTGCGAGGGTTCGTTCATCCAGCCCACCTTCATCACCGACTATCCCGTCGAAATGTCGCCGCTGACAAAGATGCACCGCTCGAAGCCGGGTCTGACAGAACGCTTCGAGCTGATGGTCAACGGTAAGGAGCTGGCCAACGCCTACAGCGAGCTCAACGACCCCATCGACCAGGAGGAACGCTTCATCGAACAGATGCGACTGGCCGACAAGGGCGACGACGAGGCGATGATCATCGACCACGACTTCCTCCGCGCCCTGCAGTACGGCATGCCGCCCACCTTCGGTATCGGCATCGGCATCGACCGTCTGGCCATGCTCCTGACGGGTAAGTTCGCCATCGGCGAGATCATGCTCTTCCCGCAGATGAAACCCGAGAAGAAGGCTCCGCAGAGCTCTATCGACGAATGGGCCGCCATCGGTGTGCCCGAAGAGTGGGTCTACGTGCTGCGTAAGGCTGGCTTCAACCTCATCCAGAACATCCGCGACGAGAAGGCACAGGGCCTGCAGCAGAAGATTGGCGACATCGTGAAGAAGTACAAACTCGACCTCGTGAAGCCAAGCGTCGACGAGATCGGACAATGGATTGATCGGGCACAAGCCTAATTATCAATCGTCAATTATCAATTCTCAATTACAATTATGTTCGACGTAGGACGCATAGCCATCATCGGCGGAGGCTCGTGGGCCACAGCCATTGCCAAGATTGTGGTGGGACACACCCACCACATAGGGTGGTACATGCGGCGCGACGACCGCATAGAGGACTTCCTTCGGATGGGCCACAACCCGGCCTATCTGACGGGAGTCCACTTCAACACCGAAGAGATCTTCTTCTCTTCCGACATCAACAAGATAGCGCAGCAATACGACACGCTCATCTTCGTCACACCTTCACCCTACCTGAAAAACCACCTGAAGAAACTCAAGACACGCATCCGCGACAAGTTCGTCATCACGGCCATCAAGGGCATCGTGCCCGACGACAACCTTGTCTGCTCGGAATATTTCCACAAGGTGTGGGATGTTCCCTACGAGCGGTTGGCCGTCATCGGAGGTCCCTCGCATGCCGAGGAGGTCGCCCTGGAGCGACTGTCGTACCTCACCATCGGCTGTGCCGACGTGGAGAAGGCGAAGGCTTTTGCCAACCTCATCTCCAGCGAGTATATCAAGACAAAGACCTCGCAGGACGTCGTGGGCATCGAATATTCGTCGGTGCTGAAGAATGTCTACGCCATCGCCGCCGGCATCTGTTCCGGACTGAAATACGGCGACAACTTCCAGTCGGTGCTCATGTCGAACGCCGTGCAGGAGATGAACCGCTTCGTCACCACCGTCAATCCCATTCCCCGCGACATCAACGATTCGGTCTACATGGGCGACCTGCTCGTAACAGGCTACAGCAACTTCTCCCGCAACCGCACCTTCGGTTCGATGATAGGAAAGGGATATTCCGTCAAGTCGGCGCAGATGGAGATGGAGATGATTGCCGAAGGCTACTTCGGCACAAAGTGCATGAAGGAGATCAACCGCCACATGCACGTCAACATGCCCATCCTCGATGCCGTCTACAACATCCTTTACGAGCGCATCAACCCGCAGATAGAAATCAAGCTTCTCACCGATTCGTTCCGGTAACGCGGCTGGTATGCAGAGACGCAGAGACGCAGAGAACAACTATATTCTCTGCGTCTCTGCGTTCTACTACTTCCTCTTCACAGCCCATAGTCCCACAAACGTCAGCAATCCGTTGAGCATCAGCAGCTCGTAGCCAAACTGATAGCCTGTAGTCTTCGACACAAGCAGATTGAGGGCGTAGCAGAGCAAGGGGGAAAGGATGCACACGGAGGCCTCACCCCCAAAAGCCTCACCCCCAACCCCTCTCCGAAGGGAGAGGGGCGTAAGATGTCTACTGGCAGTTCTCCCTCGAAGGTATCTACTCCCCTCTCCCTTCGGG
>JAGBLC010000146.1 GCA_017635615.1 Prevotella sp. | reverse complement strand
TCAGTTTGCTTTCCGGGTTGTTACAAGCGGTACACAGTGCGATGGCTGCACCTGCGCACGCGATCATTGTTCTTAGTTGTTTCATTGTCGTGTTTGTTTTAGATGTTATGTGAATGTTTTGCTGATTCTTTTCGGTGGTTATTTGTTCAACGATGCAAAGGTACATAAATATTTTGAATTGAGCAAATATTTCAGAAAAAGTTGAAAAGAAGGGCTGATTTTGCTTTGTGTTGAAAAATTCTCGAAATAATATCTGTTTTTCTTTGGTCGGTTCGGAAATAACCTTTATCTTTGCATCGATAATCTAAGAAACAAGAATGTATAACTAAAGTATGATAAGTTTATGAAAAAGAGTTTTACACAACGAATGTTGCTTGCGGCCATCTTGATGGTTGCGGGCTATGCTTATGCGCTGGCCGATGATGGCGACGTCTTTTCTGTGAAAACGAAAGAAGGCGTGATGATGACGTTCACGGTCAGCAGCGAGAGCGACAAGACCTGTTTTGTAGGCGATGATAGCTATTTAAACAATAGTGATGCCTGCATCGACAAGTCGGTGACCGGTACGGTGACAGTTCCAGAGACGGCGATGGGCTATAGGGTGACGCGTATATCCGAATATGCCTTCCAGTACTGCAATATCGAAGAGTGCGTCATTCCGAAGAGTGTGTCTATTGATTTTACGGCTGGACTTTTCTATTATTGCAAGAAACTGAAGAAGTTCTGGTTCAATGATGGTATCGACCGTATACCCGTTTGGTTCTTCAATGGTTGCGAGTCGCTCGAAGATGTTTACATCCCCAGTTCGGTGAAGATGATCAGAGAAAAAGCTTTCAAGGGTTGCAAGAGCTTGCACGAACTGCAGCTTCCCGAGAATTTGGAGAGCATAGGCGATAACGCCTTCTCAGACATGACTTACTGCTCCTTCTACTTCCTCGGTTCAACCGTCCCCACCTTTGGTACAGATTGTTTCAGCGGTATGGACATCGAGGACTATGGCAGCTATGGAAAATACTTTGGCAGTAGTTTCTTTTTTCGCAACAGAGAGGTGGAGGACAGTTTCTATGAAGTAATGAAGAATCTTTCAGATTTCAGCGGCATGGAACTGGTTATGTATGATATGATAAACGTTATCCGAGACAGAGAGACAACGGGTTATATGGTAATAGGAGTGCCCGATTTCACAAATGGCGAACTGTCATATTTTCGTTATCAAGAACTGCCTCCTGCCGACATCACAGAGCTGACGATACCTCAGACGGTCAGAGGGTTGTCGGTCACAGGTATCAGCGACCTCTTTTCTACCAAAGGAAGCTCCACTATCAAGAAAGTCGTGCTGCCCGAGACGCTGAAGACCATCGATTATAATACTTTTTGCAGTTTCACGGCTCTTGAGGATGTCAACCTACCGGAGGGATTGGAGATAATTTACACCACGGCCTTCAGCGGATGCTCAGCCCTCAAGGAGATAACGTTCCCCGAGTCGCTGCAGTCGCTCGAGCGCGGTGCGTTCCGTGGCTGTGACAAGCTGAATAATATATATATGAACGCGCGCAATGTGCGCCTGTTCAGTGGTGAGTATGCCGCCAACAGTGCCTGCGAACATGCCACGATGTATGTCCCGTTCGGCACGCTCAAGTATTACGATACCGAACAGTGGCACAACGAGTTCCGCTGGCGCGCACAGATGGATCCGCGCGATGGCGACATCTTCCCATCGGAGTATAAGACCGGAAAAGATATGTGGTTCCAGGTGATCAACGCTCAGGACAAGACCTGTCGCGTCTATGGCGATGAAGCGATGAGGGCTGTCGAAACCAGCACCGAGGGCGCCGCCAATATTCCGCAGAAACCGGAGGGCTTCACCGTGACGGAGATTGGCGAGGATGCCTTCCTCACCTGTGGAAAGCTCACCGTGGTGAACATTCCCAACACCGTGAAGCGCATCGGCAATGGAGCCTTCGGATTCTGCACCGGACTGGTGTCGACTTCTATTCCGAGTTCGGTAGAGACCATTGGCGAGAATGCTTTCGCCTTTGCAACGAAACTGGCTTCCGTTACGCTCCAGGAAGGTCTGAAAGAGATTGGCGCTGGTGCCTTCGGCTTAACGGCAGTCTATTCCGTGACACTTCCCTCCACCCTGAAAGAATTAGGTCAGCAGGCGTTCTATGGATGCACCAACCTGACCGACATCAACATTCCTGATGGCATCAACGAGATTAAGGCCAGTACGTTTGCTTTATGCAGAAATCTGACCAGTATCGAACTGCCTGCCAGCGTGGCGACGCTCGGCTATCACAGTTTCTACAACTGCGACAAACTTGGCGTGGTCAAAATCCACAATGCCCGGGTCCGACTGGTTGACGAAGATGGGCATGAGACATCCGACAACGGAGCCTTCGCCGAGGAAACGTATCACTGGAGCGAACTCTGCATGCCGGAAGGTTCTTTAGACTATTACAACCAAGAGCCCTGGACGACGTGGTTCAGTGCTATGGTCAGCTCGCTGCCATACGTAGCCACCGGCATCGGTCAGGTGGAGAAGTCTGTTGAGGCTCCCGCCCTCTGGTATTCGCTCGACGGCAAGCCAATGCTGAGCGCTCCCACGAAGCCCGGCCTCTACATCCGCAACGGCAAGAAGGTCGTGGTGAAGTAAAAAAGGGATAACAACTTACTTTTCATACCGAACAGGAACATCTATGTAAAGTAAGAAAAGCCAATATTAAAAAGCGCGAGAGGTTAATATTCACTCGCGCTTTTTTTCTTTATGACGATGCTGGCCTTAACTCCACGACAAGCCCCATAGCTGCTGCAATCCGGTAGAGTGTAGACACGGTAGGGATTGTCAGTCCACGTTCCAGTCGCGACACATAACCCTTGTCGGCTCCTATTCGCTCTGCTAACTCCTGCTGAGTCAACCCTGCGTTTTTCCTTGCATCGAGAAGAACCTGTGCATTATATTCTTCCCAGGCTTTGTCTTCGGCAGCTTTTCTGCTTTCAGAACCTTTTGGCCCGAACTCACGTTCTAGTTCGGCACTCACATCATAAATCATTTCTTTTTCTTTCATTTTGGTATTCCTCTTTCAGTTTGATTGCTTTGTCAATTTCGCGCTTAGGTGCTTTCTCGGTCTTTTTTGTATAGCAATTGAATAGCACGACAATATTGTTGCCATCATAGATATAGAACAACCGAAACTCTTTGTTCCCGAAGCTTACCCGAAACTCATAAAGACCATCACGTACATATTTAATATAGTGACTGGGGATTTTATCTTCTGACTCTAAAAGCAGCAAAGCTCGTTTTATCTTGCCACGTTCTTGGTCGGAGAGTTCTTTCATGAACTCTCCAAAATACTTCTTATATGCTATTATGCGTCTCATTGGGTGCAAAGTTAGTAAAAGTTACACTACAATACAACTTTTTGGCAAAAAAATGCAGGGAAAACAATCTTTTTCCCTGCAATTTTCTTTAACTCTTATGATAAAATGAGGTTTAGCCTCCCATTCTAGAAATGGCGCAACAGCTCGTAAACAGAATTAGCAGAGCTTGCGCGAACCGTCGCTGATGACGACATCGTAGACTTTCGGTTCGCGGTTGTACTTGGCTGTATACTTCGCTTTGGCGTCGGCGATGAACTGGTCGTAGAGTTCGTCCTTCACCAGGTTGATGGTGCAGCCACCGAAGCCGCCGCCCATGATGCGCGAGCCGGTAACACCGTTCTCGCGGGCTACGTCGTTCAGGAAGTCGAGCTCTTCGCAGCTCACCTCATACTCCTTCGACAGTCCTTCGTGCGTCTCGTACATCTTCTGGCCTACCGTCTCGTAGTCGCCGGCGACGAGGGCGTCGCAGACAGCCAGCACGCGGTCTTTCTCACCCAGCACGAAGTGGGCACGCTTGTAGTCCTCTTCGCCCACTTCGGCACGGACCTCCTCAAGCTGCTCCCATGTGCAGTCGCGCAGCGTCTCGAACTTTCCTTCCGGATGCTTGGCGGCAATGTGGCGCACGACGTTCTCGCACGAGTTGCGGCGGTCGTTGTAGGGGCTGCCAGCCAGTTCGTGCTTCACGCACGAGTTGATGAGCACCAGACGGTAGCCCTTCGGGTCGAACGGGAAATATTCAAACTCGCGGCTACGGCAGTCGAGTCGCATCAGCTTGCCCTGCTGTCCGAAGACGCTGGCAAACTGGTCCATGATGCCGCAGTTGACGCCGCAGTAGTTGTGCTCGGTGGCTTGTCCGGCCAGCACCATATCCCACTTCGACACCTTGTTCTCGCCGAAGAGGTCGTTCAGTCCGCAGGCGAAGCAGCTCTCCATAGCTGCCGACGACGACATACCGGCTCCGAGGGGAACGTCGCCGGCGAAGGCGATGTTGAAGCCCTTTACGGGAACGCCCAGCTTCTGCATCTCCTTGGCGATGCCGTAGATATAGCGTGCCCAGCTTGTCTTCGGTCCGGCGGGATCGTCGAGGTGGAAGTCTACGCGGTCCTTCAGGTCGATGGCGTATGCCATCACCGTGTCTTCCGTGCCGTTGATGCGCATTTCGGCCACAATGCCTTTGTCTACTGCTCCCGGGAACACGAATCCGCCGTTGTAGTCGGTGTGCTCGCCAATGAGGTTAATACGTCCGGGCGAAGTATAGACGTTGCCCGTCTTTCCGTCGAAGTGCTTGATGAAGCGACTTCTTACAAATTCGATATCCAACATGTTTATTTACTATTTACGGATTTACGATTTACTATTTATTTACGATTTGCTGATTTACTATTCTACATAAGCCCGAACTTATACACCGTCTTCTGCTTATACTGCTCGCCGGGGCGCAGCACGACAGATGGGAAGTAGGGATGGTTCGGACTGTCGGGGAAGTGCTGGCACTCGAAGCAGATGCTGCTGCGGCGTGGGAAGGTTGTGCCGCCCGGACCTGGCAGCCCGTCGCCCCAGTTGTTGGTGTACACCTGCATGCCTGGCTCGGTGGTATAGACTTCCATCGTTCGTCCGCTGACGGGATCGCTGAGGCGTGCTGCGAAGGTGAGCTTCATCTCCTCCTTCTTGTTCAGCACGAAGCAGTGGTCGTAGCCGGCCCCGTTCCTGATCTGTTCGTCGTCGGCGTCGATGTCCTGTCCTACAGGCTTCGGTGTGCGGAAGTCGAAGGGTGTCCCGGCCACCTTCAGGATCTCGCCCGTAGGGATGCTCGTCTCGTCGATAGGGATGAAGAAGTCGGCATTAATCTCGCATATCTGGTTGGTAATCTCCGTTGTGGGATTTCCGATGCCTTGGAGCGAGAAGAATCCGTGGTGCGTCAGGTTGACGATGGTCTTCTTGTTCGTCGTGGCCATGTAGCCGATGGTAAACTCGTTGTCGTCGGTGAAGGTATAGACGACGGTCACCTTCACCTCGCCCGTGAAGCCTTCTTCGAGGTAGGGCGACACATAGTTGAGCACCAATGTGTTCTCGCTCATCTTCATGGCGTCCCACACGCGCGCGTTCCATCCTTTCATACCGCCGTGGAGCGAGTTGGGGCCGTTGTTGATGGCCAGCTCGTATTCCTTGCCGTTGAGCGTAAACTGTCCCTTGGCGATGCGGTTGCCGTAGCGTCCGATGAGCGTCGAGAGGTATGCCTGGCGGCTGTTGATGGCCTCATGGATGTTGGGATAGCCCTGGATGACGTTGGCACGGTTGCCGTCTTTGTCGGGCACCATGATGGCCAGGACAGCTCCGCCATAGTTGGTCACTGCCACTTCGTTGCCTTGATTGTTGCGAAGGATGTAGAGGTCTGTATTCTTACCGTTGATAGTGGTCTGAAAATCCTCTCTTTTCAGACCACAGAGATTCTGTGTTTCTAATATACTCATATTTGCAAAAATGTTAGTTTATCAACTTTGTTTGCAAATATACGCATATTTATTGAAACTGGCAAATGAATCAACGTTAATTAACAAAAAAGATGATGCTTTAATAGGGAAAAGGGCTTTCCCGCCGCTTCGGGGAGCGTCGGAGACGGTCTCTGGGAGCGTCAGCGATAATCTCTGACAGGGTCGCAGACGGTCTCTGACAGGGTCGGAGATTGTCTCTGACAGGGTCGCAGACGGTCTCTTTTGCATGCAGGGAGCAGTTTTTAGACTGAAGTTTTTGTTGTGGCGATTTTGGCCGTGGCAGTTATGACAGATGACAGATGACAGTTTTTTGAAAATCGTTCTGATATTGGATTAGTATATATATTATATATAATATATAATACTAAACTCTTTCTTTCTCAATTTCAAATAACTGTCATCTGTCATAACTGTCATCTGTCATGGAAAAACTGGGGCGTAAGTGGGCGTTTGCGAACTTTTGCAAACTATCCGGGCTGTTGCAAACAAAAGCGAACCAAAAAGTTTGGCGGGTTCGTTTTTTTGTCGTAACTTTGCGGCATGAATCAGACAATGATGACCATACTGACCCAACGAGAGCTGTTCCTGATAGGACTCTTCGTCGTCACCTACGCAGTACTCTTCGTGGTGACGGCACAGAACAGCCGGCGCAAGATACTCCTCCTTGAGGAGCGCCTGCGCAAGGTGGACAACATGCGCGAGCAGCAGCAGGCTCAGAGCGCACAGAACATCGCCCGCAACGAACAGAAGATAGCCGAGCTGGAGCAGCTGCTCGAGCAGATGGGCGACGAGAACTCGATGTTGCGGCTCGAACTGGAACAGAAGAAGGAGAACCTGCAATATAATAATAAGGTAGCAGTCATCGACAACGAGAAGCGCAGCCAGGCAGAGACAACCATCTTCCAGTCGGACATCTACCGCCGCATGCAGCGCTATCTCGACGAGGGGCGCATGATGTCGCAGGACGACTGGCCCCAGCTGGTGCAGCTCATCGACGGCATCTACACCGGGTTCACCGAGAAGCTGTACAGCCTCTACAAGCTGTCGCCGCAAGACTATTATGTAAGCCTGCTCATCAAGGCGCGCCTGCAGCCCAAGGAGATAGCGCTGCTGACGGCCCACTCGAAGGAGAGCATCGCATCGACGCGCAGCCGGCTCTACCAGAAGGTGTTCGGCAAGAAAGGGTCGTCGCGACAGTGGGACGACTTCATCCTCTCGCTCTGACCCGTTAAATCGCGACATTGTAATATCGGAATATCGGCATATCGGAAAAACGGAATAACGGTATATCGAAATAACGAAATAACGAAATAACGAAAAAATTGTCAAACCCCCAAAAAATGTAAATAGGCTATGTTAGATTATCTTTCGCAACACCTTTGGCAGATGTGGGCCGTAGTGGCCGTGCTCTGCCTGATTCTGGAACTGACGGCAGGTGACTTCTTCATCATGTGCTTCAGCATCGGAGCCGTCTTCGCCACCATTGCGGCGGCCTTTGGCATCGGGTTCTACTGGCAGCTGGCAGTCTTCGCACTGTTCACGCTCATCAGTCTCTTTCTTGTGCGCCCTGTTGCGCTGCGCTATTTTCACCGCAACGACCAATACCGCGAGAGCAATGCCGACGCACTCATCGGACGGCGGGGCCGTGTGGTGGAACAGATAGAAGCTGGCGGCTACGGACGTGTGGCCATCGACGGCGATGTGTGGAAGGCACTCGCCTCAACCGGCGAAGCCATCGCCGTGGGGGCGTTCGTCAAGGTCGTCAGCCGCGAGAGCACCATCATCACCGTTGAAAAAGCGAACTGAAAAAATAAAGTATAACAGCTAAAAAACATTAAGATTATGGACTTCATGAGTTATGTACTGATAGCCATCGTCATCCTCGTGGTTATCTTTGCCAAAATGGCATTAGTGATTATCCCCCAGTCGGAAACCCGCATCATAGAGCGCCTCGGACGCTACTATGCTACGCTCAAGCCGGGCATCAACATCATCATCCCCTTCATCGACCGGGCCAAGGAGATCGTCGTGCTCAACCGCGGACGCTACGCCTATTCCAACTCTATCGACCTGCGCGAACAGGTGTACGACTTCCCCTCGCAGAACGTCATCACCAAGGACAACATCCAGATGGAGATCAACGCGCTGCTCTATTTCCAGATTGTCGACCCCTTCAAGGCTGTCTACGAGATCAACAACCTGCCCAACGCCATCGAGAAGCTCACGCAGACAACGCTGCGTAACATCATCGGCGAACTGGAGCTCGACGAGACACTCACCTCGCGCGACACCATCAACACCAAGCTGCGCGCCGTCCTCGACGATGCCACCGACAAGTGGGGCGTCAAGGTGAACCGTGTCGAGCTGCAGGACATCATCCCGCCGTCGACCGTGCTCAGCGCCATGGAGAAGCAGATGCAGGCCGAACGAAACAAGCGTGCGCAGATCCTCACGTCGGAAGGTGAGAAGGCTGCCGACATCCTCGCATCGGAAGGTGAGAAGACGGCCATGATCAACCGCGCCGAGGCCGCCAAGCAGCAGGCCATCCTCCACGCCGAAGGTGAGGCGCAGGCCCGCATCCGCAAAGCCGAGGCCGAGGCCATCGCCATCGAGAAGATTACCGAGGCCGTAGGCAAGTCGACCAACCCCGCCAACTACCTCCTGGCACAGAAGTACATCCAGATGATGGAAGAGCTGGCCAAGGGCGACAAGGCAAAGACCGTCTACCTGCCCTACGAGGCTACCAATGTCATGGGCAGCATCGGAGGCATCAAGGAACTCTTCAAAGAGAGCTGATCAGACATGAAAAGAGTGCTGAAAAGGCTCGAATAACGACAATTGGCAAAACTTTTTTCGCTTTATTTGAAAATAAATTGGAAAAAGTTTTGTCAATTCGTTCATTTGTCGTAACTTTGCAGCCGATTTTGAAAATAAGTTGAACCAAACGTAGTTAATGAAGAACGACAAAAAAGGTAATCAGCACCGCATCAACGAGCAAATACGTGTTCGTGAGGTGCGAATCGTGGGCGACGACGGATCGATGGTTGTCCCCACAAGACAAGCTTTGGATATGGCACGTCAGCAAGGGGTAGACCTTGTTGAAATCTCGCCAAACGCCAACCCGCCCGTTTGCCGTATCATCGACTACAGCAAGTTCCTCTACCAGCAGAAGAAGCGCGCCAAGGAGATGAAGGCCAAGCAGGTGAAGCAGGAAGTCAAGGAGATACGCTTCGGACCTCAGACCGACGACCACGACTACAACTTCAAGCTCAAGCACGCTAAGGAGTTCCTCACCGAAGGAAACAAGGTCAGGGCATACGTCTTCTTCCGCGGACGAAGCATCCTCTTCAAAGAGCAGGGCGAGGTGCTGCTGCTCCGGTTCGCCAACGACCTGGAGGAATACGGAAAGGTGGAGCAGATGCCAAGCCTCGAAGGCAAGAAGATGTTCCTCTATCTCGCACCGAAGAAAGCCGGCGTAGCCAAGAAGAGCCAGCAGAAGATGGACCGCGAGAAGCGTGAGGCCGAAGCCAAGGAGAGCGGCAAGCCCGTCAAGCCTGAACAGAAGCAGCAGGAGGTTGACGTGGAGATGCCCGCCAACGGAGGGCTCTTCGCCAACATCAAGGGCGGCGAGGACATCCTCAGCAAGCTCAATAAGCAAGTTGCCGAGGACAAATCATAAATCGTAAATCGTCAAATCGCCGACGATAAATCGTAAATCGTAAATCGTAAATCGTCAAATAGTAAATAAAAAAAGGTTTGTGCGTAACGTTCGGTATATACGTTGCCGCGGCCAATATGAATATAACAACTTAAAATTTAAAAAACATGCCAAAAGTAAAGACCAATTCCGGTGCTAAGAAGAGATTTCGTTTCACCGGTAGCGGCAAGGTGAAGCGTCACCACGCTTATCACAGCCACATTCTGACAAAGAAGACCAAGAAACAGAAGAGAAACCTGGTGCATCAGGCTATCGTAGACAAAAGCAACATGAAGCAGGTACGCGATTTGCTCTGCCTTCGTTAATTCATTAACATTCAAGTAGAAAGGACTAAATTATGCCAAGATCAGTAAATCACGTTGCTTCAAGAGCAAGAAGAAAGAGAATACTCAAGCTTACGCGTGGCTATTTCGGAGCCCGTAAGAATGTCTGGACCGTTGCCAAGAACACTTGGGAGAAGGGTCTCACCTACGCTTACCGCGACCGTAAGAACAAGAAGCGCAACTTCCGCGCCCTCTGGATTCAGCGTATCAACGCTGCCGCCCGCATCGAGGGTATGACTTATTCCACGCTGATGGGTGCCCTTCACAAGGCAGGCATCGAGATCAACCGCAAAGTGCTGGCCGACCTCGCTGTGAACAACCCCGCTGCCTTCAAGGCCATCGTCGAGAAGGTGAAGTAAGATTTTCTTACTAACAGAAGGAAATGAGAATCGAAACTTTGGTGCGCCAACAAGCGTACAAAAAGCAATATGAATCGCCGAAAAATTACTTTTTTCGGCGATTCTTTATTATTTTAACTTAACGTTTGTTGTTTAAAGCTAAATAATTTTTTTGTTTGCGATTTTTTGCTTATCTTTGCAGCCTATTAAGTGTATGCTGTGTCATTTAGGTGTTCACAGGTGCGCGAAACAGATTGCAGAAGTCGTCTATAAGGGAATCTGGACAGTTCCTATGTTCAACGATGATTAGCATTCGTCACGTTTTATAAATCGTGGTCATAACCACAAAACGTTAAAAGGCGTGAGCATTGCTTGTCAGTTGTAACGGGTAGTCCAGAACCTCCATTATGTGATAAGCTTTCGCTCACGCTTCCTTCTTTTCTTTTTTCTTGTTTGTCGAAGCTTTAAGCGATACCTATGCACCTTTGTTCTGCACACAGAAAAAAGCCTGTTCTTTTCTTATTCTATGTCGACTACGGTGATGCCCGCACCGCCAAACTGCACATGCTCGTCGCGGAATCCCGTGACGTTCGGTACGGTAGACAGATACTGTCGGATGAGCTGTCGCAAGATGCCACTGCCCGTTCCATGCAGAATCCTGACGCGACTCATTCCCACGAGGATGGCATCGTCGATGAAGTAGGTCACGGCGTTGATGGCCTCGTCGCCCCGCATGCCGCGCACGTCGAGGTCTTGCTTGAAGTTGAGTTTCCGGTTGTCGATGGCTTCGCGGGTTTCGCGTCCTACGGAGGCAAACGTGCGCGTATCTTCTTTCTTCGGCTGCACCTCGGCACGCTCCAGCCGTTCAGCACGCATCTTCGTGCGCATGTCGCCGAAGATGACGGTGGCCATCTTGCCGTCCATCGTCTCTATTTTGCCGATAGACGAGAGGCCCTTGATGCGCACCGTGTCGTCGGCTTTCAGCGTTTTCTCCTCTTCTTTCTGCCGTGCGGCCTCCTGTGCCTTGTCGGCATCGAGTGCTTGGCGCTCAGCCTTTTCGCGTTTGCGCTTCTCTCGCCGTTCCTTCCTTTCCTGTATCTGTCGTATCTTCTTGGCAATCATCTCGTCGTTGGCCGTTGTGTCCACCTCGTCGATCTGTTGCCTGAAGGTGTTCAGCTCTTCACGGATGCGCTTGGCGGCCTCCTTCTCGGCCTGGCTCTCACGTATCTCGCGAATGGCGTTTTCTATCTTCTTGTTGCTCTCGCGCAGCAGTTCCTCGGCCTGTTCCTTCGCTCTTCGCAGAATCTCGCGCCGCTGCTGTTCCACCTCTTGCACTTGCGTCTCGTAGCGGTCGATGGTTTGCTGCATCTTCTTCTCGTGCTGGTGGATGTTCTGCCGCTTGGCCTCCCAGTAGCGTTTGTCGCGGACGATGTCCTGCAGGTATTTGTCGCTCTGGATATAGTCGTTGCCCACGATGTCGCTGGCATCGCGGATCACCTCTTCGGGCAGTCCTATCTTACGTGCTATCTCGATGGCGAACGACGATCCGGGCTGACCAATCTGCAGCTGGAACAGGGCCTGCATCTCGCGTCGGTCGTAGAGCATGGCACCGTTGGCAATGCCCTCGTGGCTGTCGGCGAAGTGCTTCAGGTTCTGGTAGTGGGTGGTGATGACACCGAAGGCCCCTCGTTGGCAGAATCGCTTCAGCACACTCTCGGCGATGGCTCCTCCGATGAGCGGTTCCGTGCCTGTTCCGAACTCGTCGATGAGGATGAGCGTCTGTTCGTCGGCCGCCTTCATCATGTTCTTCATGTTGAGCAGGTGGCTCGAATAGGTACTCAGGTCGTTCTCGATGCTCTGTTCGTCGCCGATGTCGATGAGGATGTTGCGGAAGATGCCCGTATGCGAGTTCTCGCGCATGGGGACGGAGAGGCCGCATTGCAGCATATATTGCAGCAGTCCCGTCGTCTTCAGGCAGACCGACTTGCCGCCGGCATTGGGTCCTGAGATGATGAGGATGCGCTTGTCGTCGTTGAGCATGATGTCGAGGGGTACCACCTTCTTGCCTTGTTTCTCCAGCGAGAGCCGCAGCAGCGGATGCACGGCTTGCACCCAGTCGATATGCGGTTTCTTGCCTACGGTAGGCTCTATGGCGTTGAACGTCCTGGCCAGTTCGGCTTTGGCATGGATGAAGTCGATGACGGCAAGGAAGCCGAACGAATCGAGAATCTCTCTGACGTGCGGGCGTACCTGTTTAGCGAACTCTGTCAGGATGCGCACTATCTCGCGGCGCTCCTCTGCCTCCAGCTCGCGGATGCGGTTGTTGGCCTCCACCACTTCGGTAGGCTCGATGAAGAGCGTCTTTCCCGAAGCCGACTCGTCGTGTACGATGCCCTTTATCTTCCGTTTCATAGCAGGGGCGACAGGTATCACCAGCCGACCGTCGCGAATGGCCGGTGTGACATCTTTCTCCACCAACCCTTCACTCTGTGCCGACCGCAGTATATTATATAAGGTACGCGAGATGCTGCTCTCCGTGCGTGCCAGTTCGTGCCGGATCTGCGCCAGTTCGGGCGAAGCCGTGTCGCGTATCTTTCCGAACTTGTCCAGGATGCGGTCTATCTCGCGTATCAGCTGCGGGAAGGTAGCCACGCCGTCGGCCAAGCGGTGCAGGGCGGGGTAGGGATGGTTGACGGTTGATGGTTGGGGCAATTCGTCCTGACTCTCCCTGTTCAGGTAGCGCACCATGCCGTCGATGGTCTCCAAGGAGCGGCGCAGGTCGAACAGCTCGCTTTCCTCCAAGTGGGTGCCTTCCATCCTCAGGCGCGACACGCTGCTCCTGACGTCGAAAAAATATTGCATGGGGAAGTCGTCGGCTTCTTCCTGTAGCCGGCGGAACTCCCTCACCTGCAAGAGCCTTTCGTTGATGTCGTCGGCGTTGGCCGAGAAGGCCATCTCGTCTACTTTCTCCTTGCCTAACGTGCTGAGGCAACGTTCGCGCAGCAGCTGCCTGATGTCGTTGAAGCCTATCTTTTCTTCGAAGCTGTCCGGGTATATCATTGTTCTTTTTCCTTTTCTCGTTATTCCAAAGCGGTGCAAAAGTAAGAATTATTCCACAAACGGCCAAACAATCCGCGTTTTTTCTTACCAATTAGAAGTTACAAAATAAGAAATAAAAAATAAGAAATAAAGTAAAATGTAGTTTCCGTTTGCGATTGTTTTCGTACATTTGCATGGTAAAATCGACAACAAACAACCGTTTATCCGTTTTGAAAACAATCCTAAAACAACTGAAAGGCTTCGGCCGTGCAACAATGCTCACTCCGGTTTTCACCTCGCTCGAAGTGATGATGGGTGTACTGATACCCTACGTCACTTCGTGGATTATCGACCGTGGCATCGTGGCGGGCAACATCCGCAATGTGTTCCTCTATGGAGGACTGATGCTCCTGATGGCTTTCCTGAGCCTGACGTTCGGCGTGCTGGCCGGTCGCTATTCGGCCAAGGCCTCTACAGGCTTTGCCTATAATCTGCGCGAGGCGATGTACCGCAACATCCAGACCTTCTCGTTTGCCAACATCGACCGCTTCTCGACGGGCGGGCTCATCACGCGCATGACAACCGACGTGCAGAACATGCAGCGGGCCCTCATCATGATTCTCAGGGCTTCGGTACGGGCACCGCTCAACCTGGTGTTCTCCGTGCTGATGTGCGTGTTCATCAACTTCCGCATGAGTCTCATCTTCCTCGTGGCGATGGTGGTGCTCGGATGCGCGCTGTACCTTATCATATCGCGCTCGGTGAAACTCTTCGCACAGGTGTTCCTCCGCTACGACGACCTGAACAGCTCTGTACAGGAGAACGTAGCGGCCATCCGCGTGGTGAAGTCGTTCGTGCGCGAAGAGCATGAAATCAGTAAGTTCGGCCGGGCCTCCGATGCCCTCTACCGTCTCTTCGTCCGTACGGAGACCCTTCAGGCCCTGAACCATCCGGTGATGATGCTCACCGTCTACGGCTGCATGATAGCCCTTTCGTGGTTTGGTGCCCACTACATCGTGCTGGGCGACTTGACGACGGGTCAGCTGACGTCGCTCTTCACCTACGTGATGACCATCCTCTCGGCCTTGATGATGCTCTCCATGACGTTCGTTCAGATCACGATGAGTGCTGCCAGCGCCAAACGCATCGTGGAGGTCATCGACGAGCAGGCCGACATCGTCAATCCTGCAACCGAAGCTGTCGAGGTGGTGAGCGACGGCAGCATCGACTTCTCCGACGTGAGCTTCGGCTACGGCTCCGACAGCGACTATGCCCTGGCTGACATCGACCTGCACATCCGTAGCGGCGAGACCATCGGTATCATCGGCGGTACGGGCTGCGGCAAGACGACGCTGGCCATGCTTGTCAGCCGACTCTACGATGCGTCGAAGGGCGTGGTGAGCGTGGGTGGCGTGGATGTCAGGCAGTACGACCTGACGGCGTTGCGCAATGCCGTTTCGATGGTGCTGCAGAACAATGTGCTCTTTACCGGCACCATCCTCGACAATCTGCGGTGGGGGAAGGAGGATGCTACCATAGAGGAATGTCAGCGAGCCTGCCGTCTGGCGCAGGCCGACGAGTTTATCGACCGTATGCCCGAAGGCTATCTGACCCACATCGAGCAGAACGGTGCCAATGTGTCGGGCGGACAGAAACAGCGTCTGTGTATCGCCCGGGCATTGCTGAAAGAACCTAAAGTGCTCGTCCTCGACGATTCCACAAGTGCCTGTGACACAGCCACTGACGCCAAGATACGTAAAGCATTCCGTGAGGAGCTGCCCGATGTGACGAAGCTCATCATCGCCCAGCGCATACAGAGCGTGCAGGATGCCGACCGCATCGTTGTGATGCAGAGCGGCAGGGTGGTGGGCTTCGATACACACGAGCGGCTGCTACAGACGTGCAGCATCTATCAGGAGATATATCAGCTGCAGACGCAAGCGTCGGGCGACTTCGATGCAAAGCGTTAATGCTATAATTTTTTTAATTCTTTAATTTTTAAAAGAATGAACATGGGAATGAATAGGGGTCCGGGCGGCCCTCGACATACAGGCCTGGCCAAGATGCCCGAAGGGGGCATGAAGATCATGATGCGCATGCTGGGCTACGTGGCTCGTCACTATCGGCTGACGATGGTGGCCGTGCTGGTGTGCATCCTCATAACGTCGGTGGCCACGTTGTCGTCGTCGCTCTTCACGCGTACGCTCATCGACGACTATATCTTGCCGCTGACAGAGAGCAGCCAGCCCGACTTCCACCCGCTGGCATCGGCCCTGATGAAGCTGGCGGCCATCCTTGCCTTGGGTGCCCTCTGCTCCTATCTGCACAGCCGGTTGATGATCAACGTCACGCAGGGCACGCTCAACCGTCTGCGCAAGGATGTCTTCAGCCACATGCAGCAGTTGCCCGTGAAATATTTCGACATGCACGCTCACGGCGATGTGATGTCGGTCTATACCAACGACATCGACACGCTGCGGCAGATGATCAGCTCGATGCCCAACCTCTTCTCGTCGGTTGTCACCATCACGCTGACGCTGGTCAGCATGGTGGTCCTCTCGCCCTCGCTGACGCTCCTCACCATCATCCTTTCGCTCTTCATGGTCTATGCCACACGTCGGCTGGGAAAGCTTTCCGCACGCTACTTCAAACAGCAGCAGGCCGACCTGGGGCAGCTCAACGGCTTTGTAGAAGAGATGCTCACGGGCCAGAAGGTGGTGAAGACCTTCTGTCATGAAGACGAGGCCGTGGAGCGTTTCCTGCAGCTCAACGCCTCGCTGCGCGACAGTGCCTGCAGTGCCAACCGTGTGGCCAACATCGTGATGCCCGTCAATGGCAACCTCTCCAACCTCATCTATGTCGTGGCGGCTGCCGTAGGAGGCATGATAGCACTGAGCTTAGGCAGCCTCACTGTCGGAACGCTGGTGTCGTTCCTGACGCTCATCAAGAACTTCACACGCCCCGTTTCGGAGGTTTCCAACCAGCTGAACAGCATCATCAACGCCATTGCAGGTGCATCGCGTGTCTTCGACCTGCTCGACGAGCCGACAGAAGACGATGCTGAAGCCACGGTCACACTGGTCAACGCACGGCTCTTGCCCGACGGTACATTGCAGGAGAGTGCCGAACGGACAGGCATCTGGGCTTGGAAAGACGGTGACACCTTGACGCGTCAGCGCGGTGAGGTCGACTTCTCCGGCGTCGACTTCAGCTATCCTGCCGTCGACGAAGCGGGTAGGGTGGTGTCGGGCAAGCAGGTGCTCTTCGACATCGAGCTCGACACCGATGCCGGACAGAAGATAGCCCTTGTCGGCGGGACGGGTGCAGGCAAGACGACCATCACCAATCTCATCAACCGGTTCTACGACATCCAGGACGGACAGATTCTCTACGATCATATCGACATACGCCGTATCCGTCGGGAAGAGCTGCGCCGCAGTCTTGGCATCGTGCTGCAGGAGACGCATCTCTTCACCGGCACGGTGATGGAGAACATCCGCTACGGACGCCTTGATGCCACCGACGAGGAGTGCATCGAGGCGGCCCGACTGGTCAATGCCGACGACTTCATCCGTCGTCTGGCCAACGGCTACCAGACGATGCTCGCGGCCGATGGCGGCAATCTGAGTCAGGGCGAGCGACAGCTTATCGCCATCGCCCGCGCTGCCGTTGCCAATCCGCCGGCACTCATCCTCGACGAGGCCACATCGAGCATCGACACCCGGACGGAGCAAGCAGTACAGCACGGCATGGACTCGCTGATGCAGGGGCGCAGCACCTTCGTCATCGCCCACCGTCTGAGCACCATCCGCAATGCCGACATCATCATCGTCATGGAGCAGGGGCGCATCATCGAACGCGGCACCCACGACGAGCTCCTCGCCCTTCGCGGCAAGTACTACCAGCTTTTCAATGCATAGAGTAAGTTTACAAAGAGCAGAAACAATGACAGAAACAGAGAAAGGGTTTGTCCAGCTGCATGCCAGTGTGCTGCTGGCAGGCTTTACAGGACTGTTCGGACGACTCATCACGCTCAACGAGGTGGACATCGTGTGGTACCGCATGCTGTTCACATCATGTGTCCTGATGGTCTTTACGGGACTGCCACGGGTAGGTTGGCGCAAGTTTCTGCAGCTAAGTGGCTGTGGTGCGTTGCTGGGCTTCCACTGGATCCTCTTCTATGGCTCTATCAAAGCCTCCAACGTCTCTATCGGTGTCATCTGCTTCTCGTTGATAGGCTTCTTCACGGCCATCTTCGAACCGATGATATTCAAGAAACGCTTCTCATGGGTTGAACTCCTCTTTTCGCTCATCACCGTAGCCGGAGTGCTCTGCATCTTCTCCCTCGATGCGCGCTACCGCTATGGCATCAGCATCGGCATCGCCTCGTCGGCTGTCTGTGCGCTGTATGCCATCTGCAACAAAAAAGTCAGCACAGGGGTTCGCAGCCGTACGGTGCTGATGTACCAGATGGCAGGCGGGCTGGTGGCCGTGACGGCCATAGCACCGCTCTACCTGCTCGTCTTCCCGGCAGGACAGCCAGTCGTAGTCGTTCCCGACGGCAGCAACCTTTGGTGGATGCTCTGTCATGCCCTGCTCTGTACGGTGGCGATGTATATTCTGCAGATACAGGCCCTGAAACGGCTGTCGGCTTTCACCGTCAACCTGACGTACAACCTGGAGCCGTGCTATACCATCGCTCTGGCTTTCCTCATTTTCGGTGAAGGCCGTGAAATCAACTTCTCCTTCTATGTAGGCCTGACGCTCATCCTGCTGAGCGTCTTGCTGCAGACACGAAGAGCGTGGAAGGCTTAAAAAACAACGAAATATTTTGACAAAACACCATCAGCCTTTTCCGCCATTCTACAAGCGGAAAAGCTGAAAAAAGTAGCTTTCGGCGACCGAAAACAACCCATTGTGGCCTCGCAGACCATCTCTTTGGATGCAATCAGCGGCATATTGGTGCCTTGTTTGCCGCATATTGGTGGGCAATTTGCCGCATTTTGGTCACCAATATGCCACACATTGCAGCCCAATATGCCGCATTTTACATCCAAAGAAAATCTTCCAGCAATGCTGTTCGTTTGCAACCTCCTGACAATCACCCGCTTAAGTAAACTTCGAAATACTGCGATATTTGCGGCCAAACCTCTTCTTGCTCGAAAATATTCGATTCTCGCATAGGGAGTTTTATGAATTATTTTTACATCACCGTTGATGTCTCCAATAAAAAAAGAGGGTTTTGAACACCCTCATGTTTTGCTATTTCGCTAATGAGGTTTCCTTGACGGCAAGAAGGCTCTCGCAACCTGTCCGACGTGACTGGAAGCCCCCGAAAGGCCCAAAATATAAAAGACTCTATAATTCGTTAAATTAGTTAGTTAATTAGTGTTTTTTCTGCCTTTTTCTGCCGATGTTTCTCGAAAATTGATTATCTTTGTACACAATTTGCAAGAATTTTATCATCATCCATATATGAGTATAGAAGAGAAACAGAAACAGACGACAGTCAATGTTCAAGAGAAAGCCAACCTGATTTGGGCCATTGCCGACAAACTGGTGGGTGTATATAAACCGCACGAATACGGCAACGTGATACTGCCGATGTGTGTGGTGAAACGCTTCGAGGACACGCTGGCACCGACGAAGCAGAAGGTGCTGGACATGAATAAGCAACTGGACGCTGACGGCATCACCGTGAAACAGGGCTTCTTGGAGAAGGCCGCAGGACAGAAGTTCTACAACCTCTCGCCGTTCACATTCGAGACGCTGCTCAGCGATCCTGAGAATATCCGCGAGAACTTCGAGTCGTACCTGAACCACTTCTCGGAGAATGTCATCGACGTGATTCACCGCATGAAGTTCCAGCAGGAGATAGAGACGATGGCTGAGAACGGGCTGCTCTATCTGGTTATTAAAGAGTTCTGTACGGAGAAGGCTTACTTAGGTGCCGATAAGGTGAGCTCGGTGGATATGGGCTACATCTTCGAGGAACTGGTGCGCAAGTTCTCTGAGAGTTACGACGAACATGCCGGAGCCCACTTCACCGCCCGCGACATCATCAACCTGATGACGGAACTCCTTGTGGGTGAAGATGAGGAACGTTTGGAGGAAGAAGGCATCACGGCCACCATCTACGATATGGCGATGGGTACCAGTCAGATGCTGGGCTGCATGAGCGACCGCCTCTTGGAGATAGACCCCGATGCCGACATCACCACCTACGGACAGGAACTGAACGAGCAGACGTTTGCCATTGCCAAGGCCGACACGCTCATCAAGGGTGGCAATGCTGACAACATGCGGCAGGGTGATACCTTGGGCGATGACAAGTTCGACGGCTATAAGTTCGACTATATCATTTCCAACCCGCCGTTTGGCATCGAGTGGAAGACGAGCAGGGCTGCTGTCGAAACGGAGCACAAGAAAGGTGCTGCCGGACGCTTCGAGCCTGGACTGCCAGCCATTGGCGATGGTCAGCAACTGTTCTTGCTCAATGGAGTGGCGAAACTGAAAGACACGGGTCGTATGGCCATCATCCAGAACGGCTCACCGCTCTTCAAGGGCGATGCGGGCAGCGGCGAGAGCAACATTCGTGGCTATCTGTTGGAGAACGACTGGTTAGAGGCTATCGTGCAACTGCCCAACGACCTCTTCTATAACACGGGCATTGCAACCTATATCTGGGTCATCACCCGTAACAAGTCGGTAGAGCGGCAGGGCAAGGTTCAGCTCATCGATGCCTCTCAATGTTATGAGAAGCGTCGCAAGCCACTTGGCAACAAGCGCGTAGAGATTACCGAGACAGCCCGTCAGCTTATCATGCAAGCCTATGACAGTTTTTCGGATGGCGTGCTGACGCAGACTGCTGCCGACGGCACGGAGATTCGGGTGGAGAGTAAGGTGCGCGAGAACGACTACTTTAAATATAGTAAACTATTCATTATGAATCCAGAACTTGATTCTAATGGGAATGTGGTTTACGACAGCAAAGGCCGTCCATTTATCGATAAGTCACTCAACGACACGGAGATTATTCCTTGGCTTACTGACCGCAAAGAATATCTGCTTAAAAATGTAGTTCCTTACTCGCCGCACTGTATCGTTGACGAGAAGAAAACGAAGATAGGCTACGAGATTCCCTTCACCCGCGAGTTCTACAAATATACCCCGCTGAAACCCTCTGCTGACATCTTCGAGGAACTGAAAGCCCTCGAACAGCAGGAGGCAGAGATGATGAACAAGATATTGCATTGATAATGAAGAAGGAAAAACAGCTACGTTGCGTAGCAGTTTTAACAAGACAATGATTATGGCAAATAACGATATAGCACTACAAAGTCAGACATTTATCAGCGATGTCAGAACAATCATAGAGCAAGGCCGGAAAGCAGCTTATGCGGCAGCAGGTCAGGCAGCAATAGCAACATTTTGGAATGTCGGACGCCGTATTGTCGAAGAAGAACAAAGCGGTAAGGCAAGAGCTGAATATGGCAGACAACTCATCCCCATGCTGGCCAAAGAACTTACTATAGAATACGGCTCTGGTTATGGCAAACGTAATCTGGCTTATTACCGCCAGTTTTACCTGACATTCCCCAAATGGGATATTTTGCACGACCTCGTGCAAAATCTCACATGGACGCATATACGTCGTATGTTGTCGGTGTCAAATCCTGAAGCAAGAATTTGGTACATGAGGGCCGCTGCTGAAAATATGTGGAGCACAACAACACTTGACCGCAACATCGCTACGCAATATTACGAACGTCGGTTGGCAGCACAACTACCCGCCAACACCGCCGACCTTCCACAAGTTCAGAAGGCAGACCCGTTGGAGTATATCAAAAATCCCGTTGTCGCAGAGTTCATGGGGTTCCGTCGTGATTCCTGCTATTCAGAGTCCGAACTGGAACAAGCCCTCATTGATAATTTGGAAAAGTTTATTATGGAACTCGGACGAGGTTTCGCGTTTGTGGAGCGCCAGCAGCATATCGTTACTGACACAGATGATTTTTACATCGACTTGGTGTTCTATAATTTCAAGATGAAGCGATTCGTCATCTTCGAGTTGAAGACCCACCGCCTAACCCATCAAGACATCGGACAGCTTGATATGTATGTACGTATGTATGACGACCTGATGCGTGGTGAAGATGACCAGCCAACCGTTGGAGTGCTGCTCTGTACAGATACAGACAAGACCATCGCTCGCTATTCTGTGCTACACGACAGTGACCAACTCTATGCTGCAAAATATATGACTTATATGCCGACGGAAGAGGAATTGAGCCGCGAGATTGAACAACAGAAACAGTTCTTCTTAGAGCAACAAAAGAACAAGGAGGAAGAGGTATGAGACAGATGAAAGACAGCGGAACGCAAGGCATTGGGCTTATTCCACAGTCATGGGATAGTAAACAGTTAGGAGTTTTCTTTTCTGAAAACAGAAAGGCTAATTCTTATTTGGAATCCGTCACTGCTTTACAATTCAAATACGGAGAAATTATACAGAAGCCTAACAACGGTCGTGACTTAAGTGATAAAGACAAAGAACTCTTGTCGAAATATACAGTCATTAATCCGGGTGATGTCGTTGTTAATGGGCTAAATCTTAATTTTGACCTCAAATCTCTGCGTATTGCTATAGCAAGGGAGAATGGCATTATTACTTCT
>JAGBLC010000145.1 GCA_017635615.1 Prevotella sp. | reverse complement strand
CCTCTATCTCAATGAGTTGTTTGCTGTAACTCTAAGAGCTACATACACTAAACCTATGAGATACATACCCCAGACCTATGCTCTTAAGCCCCCTCACATAGGGAATTGGGGGACTCGAAAGGCTAAACGACTGGCCCTCAATGACTTAGCGAACATTCCAAAATACGGACGTATTTCGGAAAAAATATTTTCCGGTCGGGAATTTTTAATTCTACGAGGGGGTTGACAGGCAAGTTTTTTTGACAAAAGAGGCTGTGTCAAAATGGTTTTTTCCTATTTTTACACAGCCTCAGCGAATTGCTTAGGGGAAGAGTGACAACGAAAAATCAGGCGGGGATAAGGAAGTTGATGACTTCTTGCTCGACGGTAACGGTGAAGGCCCCCACGGGCGTATTCATCATTCGGCCATCGATGCCCACCATGGCGTGCTCAGCCTTGAGCACTTCCACCTTCTGCGTGCGGTAGGGATGCACGGAGCGGTGATTGAGAAACTTTCCACGCACGAAGAGGTAGATGCCTTCGAAGAGCTGCGTCATTTCGGGATGATAAACCACCGAAACGTCGAGCTGTCCGTTGTAAGGCACGGCATTAGGCGTCTGGCCGTAGCCGGGGGCATTGCCGATGCAGACGGTCATGATTTTGCGCTTCAGTTCGTCGGTGTTGATTTTCAGGTGCATCTTGTACTCCAAGCGCTGGAAAATCATCAGCAGGAAAGAGAAGAGGAAGGAGAGCGTGCGCGAGCCGAAGTAGTGGTGAGTCTGGCGGCGCAGGTTCATGATGGTAGCCACGAGACCGATGTTGATGCAGTTGAGGAAGTAGCGGCGGCAATGGTCGCCCTGCTTGTTGACGTAGCGGATGCAGCCGAGGTCGATTTTACGGATGCGGCGCTGGCGCAGCCACTTCACGGTCTGCTCCACGTCGTCCTCCTTCAGTTCCCAGAAGTGGGCGAAGTCGTTCATCATTCCATTAGGAATGACGCCCAGTGCTATCTCGTCACGATTCTGCTGGTCGATTTGCATCAGGCAATTCACGGCATCGTTCAGCGCCGAGTCGCCACCAACGATGACAATGGTCTTATAGCCATTGGAGATGAGCATTTTCACCAGACGGTCTACGCTGCCGGAGTTTTCGCTCTGCACGTAGTCATAGTCGATGCCTTCGGCCTGCAGGCATCGTTCGATTTTCTCCCACCGCTTCTTCGGCGAGCTCCAGTAGCCCGACTTCGGACAATAGAGTATTCCCCACTTGTTTTCGTTCATATCGTTGGTCAGTAACAGTTTCTTGTGCAAATTTACTCGTTTTTCGTCAAACGACAAAACTTTTGGCGATTTATGTTAGATTCTTCATCACAAATTCTACCTTCTGCTCCATCGGCAGCAGGGCGTCGACCCAATGAATGGTGAAGCCGCGCCGCTCCATGCCTCGGAACCACGTCATCTGGCGCTTGGCAAACTGATGGATAGCTATTTCCAGCCGCTGGAACATCTCGTCGTAGGACGTCTGCCCGATGGCGTACTCTGTAATGAATTTATATTCCAGTCCGTAGTACATCAGGTCTTCGGCCGGTATGCCGCGGGCGAGGAGTGAGCGTATCTCGTCGACCATACCTTCCTCGAGTCGCTGGCGCAGGCGGCGGGTGATTTTCTCACGGCGTGCCTCGCGGTCGATGCTTACACCTATTATTATACTGGGGACGGCGGGCAGCGAGCGAAGCTCCGTTGGATGCTCCAGATTGTAGGTCTCAATCTCGATGGCGCGGATGGCACGCTGAGCCGTGTCTACGTCGGTCGTGTTGTGCATGTTTGAGCCCGTCTGCTGCTTCAGTTGCTGGAGCATCGCCGTGAGCTCGGCGAGGGAGCGACCTTCCAACTCGTCGCGCAGGGGCTGGTTCTGGGGCACGGGCGAGAGTTGGTAGCCCTTCAGCACCGACTCGATGTAGAGCCCCGTGCCGCCGCAGAGGATGGGTTGCGCTCCCCTACCCTGCACTTCGCTGAAGGCCTTATGGAAGTCCTGCTGATACTGGAAGAGGTTGTACTTCGTGCCGGGCTCGCAGATATCGATGAGGTGATAAGGCACGTGGTAACCCTCCACGACATAGTCGCCGAGGTCCTTGCCCGTTCCGATAGTCATGCCGCGATACACCTGCCGCGAGTCGCCACTGAGGATTTCGGCCTCCTGTCCTTCGAGGTGAAGCCGATAGGCCAGTGCTGCCGCCAGCGAAGTCTTGCCGCTGGCCGTGGGGCCGAGTATGGTGATGAGTTGTTTCTGCATGTTTCGGAACTTGAGCTGCCGCGAGGGGCTGTTAGAAAAGAATGTCGAGGTCGAGCGAGACGGAGGTATAACCATGCTGATCGTCAGGACGCAGGAATCCCAGGAACTTGAAGTAGTCGGCATTGATGCCTGCCCTGAGATGCTGCTTTCCCACCTTGAAATCGACGCCGCCGCCGGCATAGAGCCCGAACGGCATGAAAGCATACATGTTGATGAGACCGCCTCTGACGAAGGGGCTGACGCGCTTTTCGGGGTGGAACACATAGGAAGGTCCTACGTTCAGGACAAGATACAGATTGTCCATCACGTCGCTGCCGGACTCCGGCCACTCCCACAAGCTGAAAAGCAACATCGTCTGCAGCGAGAAGCCCGGACGCACCCGCTTGAACTCAAAGTCGCAACCTAAGCCCAAGCGGGGGATGGCGAAATTCTTCGCATCCGCGTCTTTCAGTTGGTGATGGGCCAGCATATAGCCTGCCTGAACGCGAAAGTGGGGAGTGGACGTCGACGACCTCTTGGCATTGTACTGAAACACCACGCAGTCGCCATTCTCCTGGCAATACTCGTTGTTGTAGTCGCGCGTTATCGTCAGCAGTTTATTGGCGGTGATGGTTCCATTCTGCAACTGCTTCAGCGCCTTATCGCTTTTCTTGAGCATGTCCATCGCCGGCAGCAACGTCTCGTCGTGTTTCTTCTTGGCATCTTCGGCACTGTAAGCCGACAAGTCGCCCGGATCTTTCACCAGGGCCACCTTGCCATCCGAGTCGACGAGATAGAACTGGGCGTTGGTCCACGTGTCCTCGTAGCGGTAGAGGCTCATGCCGCCCTGCACGAGGTATTCGGCAAAGATGGTCTGCAGCTCTCCGTCGACAGGAAAACGGCGGGTGACGAAATAAACGCCGTCGTCCATCATTCGGAATCCGGCTATCTGGCCTGGCTGATAAGTGGCATAGGACGTCTCGCCCTCGCGCAGGAAGTGGCACGCCCGGGCCATCTTGCCGCGCGTCTGATAATCGATGGTACCACGAATCGTGTCGCCAGTATTGGTGATGATATAGCCTTTTACGGGGTTCTGCTGGGCCCAGATGGCCATGCTTCCGCAAAGGGCCACTGCAAGCTGGAAAAGCGCTTTTCTCATAATCTGTCAGTCATTAAGATGTTTTTTCGCCTACAAAAGTAATAAAAAAATGCTGCTCCGCAAAACGAAACAGCATTTTTATCGAAAAAGCCGCCCGACAAACGTCGGACGGCCGTTTCTCTTTACTCTGAGAGCGGAAATTACTTCAGCTCAGCGAGGTACTTGATGGTGCGAACCATCTGAGAGGTGTAAGAGTTCTCGTTGTCGTACCAAGCAACAACCTGAACGAGCGAGTTGCCGTCGCCGATCTTGCTGACCATGGTCTGGTTGGCGTCGAAGAGCGAACCGAACTTCATGCCGATGATGTCGCTCGAAACGAGCTTCTCCTCGGTGTAGCCGAACGACTCGTTGGCAGCAGCCTTCATAGCGGCGTTGATGTCCTCAACAGTCACCTCGCCCTTCACAACAGCGTGCAGGATGGTGGTAGAACCTGTGGGAGTCGGAACGCGCTGGGCAGCACCGATGAGCTT
>JAGBLC010000009.1 GCA_017635615.1 Prevotella sp. | reverse complement strand
CTCGGGCGGAGAGCGCCGCAAGCTCTACCTCTGCACGGTATTGATGAAGAATCCCAACTTCCTCGTTCTTGACGAACCGACCAACGACCTTGACATCACCACGCTCCAGATTCTTGAAGAATATCTGGCCGACTTCCCTGGTTGTGTCATCGTCGTGAGCCACGACCGCTACTTCATGGACAAAGTGGTAGACCATCTCTTAGTCTTTAAGGGCAATGGCGTCATCAAGGACTTTCCCGGCAACTATACGCAGTATAGGCAGTGGAATGCCATGCAGAGCAAAGAGGAGACGAAACAAGAACCGAAGAGGCAGCAGACACCACGGTCTTCCAATGCTGGCATGAACGAGCAGAAACGGAAGATGAGTTTTAAGGAAAAACGTGAGTTTGAGCAGCTGGAGAAAGACATTGAAGCCCTGGAAGCCGAACAGAAACGGCTTGAAGAAGAGCTTTGTAGCGGTACGCTCAGCGTAGAGGCACTCACCGAGAAAAGCAAGCGTCTGCCTGTGCTGAAGGATGAGCTCGACGAAAAGAGCATGCGTTGGCTCGAGCTCTCCGAACTATCCCACTGACAATCTGCTTTTTAGCGCGAATAACGCGTTATTGGCGTTATTCACGTTAATATCGTTATTAACGAAATTAACGATGTTCATTGTCTCAGAAATCCATCGACACTCGGAAGTTCACCTGGCGTCCTGTGAGGTAGTTGGGCACAGCATACTGCTGGTTGGTTACGTCGGTACTCCAGTAGTAAGAGTTGACGTTGTTGATGCCGAAGAGGTTGAGGCAGTCGAGGCTCAGCCAGATATTGCGGATGAATGTCTTCTTCTCGTGATTCTCGTTGTTCAGGGCGCGGAAGCTCATACCGATGTCGGCACGTTTGTAGGCTGGAGCTCTGTAGGGCATCGAGTCGAGGCTACGGTGTGGGGCTCCGAAAGGCAGTCCGTCGGCGTATGCCAGTTTGAGCGACATCTTCCAACGCTCCGTTCCAGGGAAATAATCTGTAAAGAAGAGGTTCAGCGCATAGCGTTGGTCGCTGGGCATCGGTATCGACTTGCCATTGATCTTCATCTTCGTGTCCATCACCGAGAAGGTGAGCCAAGAGTCGGTGCCGGGTACGAACTCTCCGTAGAGTTTCAAGTCGAGTCCCAAGGCGTGGCCGGAGCATTGCTCGCTGGCATCATAGACAATCTTCACATTGTCTACGGTGTAGGGCACAAGCTGTGATAGTGCCTTATAGTAGGCCTCGGCAGTGAACTTGAAGGGGCGTTGGTTCATCTTGAAACGGTGGTCGTAGGCAGCGATGAAGTGGAGCGAGCGCTGACTCTTGATATGGGTGTTTAGTGTAGCTGTGGTGATGTGGTTGACGGTAGCCGTATCGCGTAGTTCCTTGAAGAAAGGTGCCTGATAGTACAGACCGGTGGCGAAGCGCCATGTCACGTCGTGGTTATAGGCCGGTACGATGGCCAGCGATACACGCGGCGAAAAGATACTCTCGCGATTGAAGTTCCAGTGGCTGAAGCGGACACCATAGTTCAGAGTCCAGAAGGTTAGATGTTTCTCGGCTTCCTCTCCCTCTCCTTCTGCCGATCCTCCTGTATTCCATTTGTATGTATCTTGAGCATATACCTCCAGACGGTTGGCTTTCAGGTCGTTGCGCGCATTAAGTGAATAAATCATATAGAGGTCTTCGCCTGTATGCGGTACACTGTAGCCGGCAGAGTCGCGCATCTCGTATTCGCGCGAACGCTCCTTGATACGCTCCATCTTATAGGTAACAGCTGTCTCGATGTCGTGGCGTCCGAAGCGGTGCTGTGCCATCAACTTCACACTCTGTACGTTGGCCTTGAGATAGTTGCGCGCATGTTCCATATAAGTACCCACGCCGAGGTTCTCGCTCGTCTCCGTCTGTGTCAACCAATATTGTCCCTGGATGTCGTATTTCTCCTGTTCGTTGGTGCTGAACGCCGAAGCAATAAGGCTCAGGCGTGTGTTGTCGGTGATGTGTCGGGTGATGTTTGCCGTTCCGAAATAAGTGCGGAACACATCCTTCTCGTAGCCGTCGAAGTAGACGCGGAACGACTTTACGTCTTCCATCGTTCCGAACTTCGTTTCTCGGTCGATGGGCTTGAAGTTGTAGTGGTTGATGGAGATGTCGCCAAACACCTCTACCGACCACCGCTTGTTGGGTTGCCATGTAAGGTAAGTCTGATAGTCGAGGAAGTTGGGGTCGTATTCACCCTTGGTATCCATGGAACCCAGCAAGTGCCGGTTGGTCTTGTAGCGCAAGCCATTGCTCCAAGCCACCTTTTTGTTGGCCACGCCTATGTAGGCACTCGCTCCGAGCAGACTTGCCGAGACGTTGCCTTCCAGCTTCTTCGGACGCTTATAGCGTATGTCGAGGGCCGACGACATCTTGTCGCCGTATTTTGCTTCGAAACCGCCTGTCGAGAAGCCCACACTCTCCACCATGTCGGGGTTGATGATAGAGAGTCCTTCCTGCTGTCCGCTACGGACGAGGAATGGACGGTATACCTCTACATTGTTAATATATACGAAGTTCTCGTCGAACGAGCCGCCTCGCACGTTATATTGCGACGACAGTTCGTTGTGGGTGCTCACGCCGGCCTGACCTTGTATCATCTCCTCCACGGCATTGCCCGTGGCCGATGGCGACAGCTTGATGTCTTTGATGTCGAGCTGCTCGGTGGAGGTCGTCTGCCGGGCCTTCTCCGTCACGGTCACCTCGCTGAGCACGGTGTTGTCCTCGAAGAGTTGTATCTGCAACGTCTGCTTGCCCTTTGGATTGCGGAGCACACGTTCTTTCGACTTATATCCTACCATCGAGAAGCGCACCACCACCGAATCTTGCGACAGTAGCTGCATCTGATACTCGCCCTTAAGACTTGTCAGCACCACCTTGATGCTTCAGGCACGACACAGTGGCCAGTTCAACCGGATTGCCCTGCTCGTCGGTAACGCGCCCCTGCAGGGTGAATGTCTGTGCGGTGGCCGACACGACGCCTACCACCAGCAATATCTGTATTAAAAGACTTTTCATTGTATATATAACGCTCTTTTCGGTTTTTTATTGTGTTCGTATCCGAAAAAATCTTCTATCTTTTGATGAAATGGCTACAGATTATTGAGCTTGCGAAGGAGCACCTTGTTGATAGCCTGTATGTGGCGTCCCTGCCGGATGAGGTCGTCGCGCACAACATTCAAGTCGTTGAAAAACTCGCTGAAGGCTGTCTGCACCATGTTTGGCTGACGCTTCGACTTGTCGGCATTCCCATTGACCACCATCTTGATGCCTCGTGGCATCAGCCGGATGTCTACCTCGGCAGAAGTGAAGAGGGGGTCGCCGTCGAAGTGGACCCATCCGTCGTGCTTGCGCCGGATGTGGATGTGCTGTGTGCGGAAAGTCTTGATCTTCTGGTTTTTGTCGAGCGTCTTGTTCATCATCTCGATGGCCACCTGCGGGGCTTCCAGCACATCGAAAGGCTCCATGATGATGACGTCGAGCAGACCATCGGTCATCGAGGCCTGCGGCGCGATATAGGCATTGTTGCCGTATTGCGAGGCATTGGCACAAGAGATGAGGAAGGCCTTGTGGATGGTCGTCCCCTGTTCGTTTTCGATGAAGTAGGTTTCTGGCTTGTACGTCAGGCCCTCGCGCAATACATTTTCTACATAAGTGACCATTCCGCGTTTCCCGGCCTCGGCAAACTTCTGGCTGATAAAGGCATCGAAGCCCATGCCGCAGGTGCAGAAGAAGGGATGCTCGTTGATGATGCCGTAGTCCACCTGGTGCACTTCGCACTGGTTGATCACCTCGATGCTCTTGCGGATGTCCATCGGCAGCATCAGGTGGCGCGCCAGGCCGTTGCCCGAACCGCAGGGTACGATGGCTAAAGCCGACTTTGTGCCGATGAGCGCACGTCCCACCTCGTTGACCGTTCCGTCGCCACCCACGGCCACTACGATGTCCGTGCCGGCTTCCACTTCCTCACGGGCTATCACCTCGGCATGACCGGCATACTCCGTCCATGCTATGCGATAGCTGAAACGGTCGTGGTGGAGCGTTTCGGCAATAATGTCGGGGATACCGGCTTTTTTGACCGTTCCCGAGATTGGGTTCATGACGAACGTCAGGTTTGTCTTGTTGCTCATGATGCGTGCAAAATTACGCATTTTTTTCAATAAACGGTGACTTTTGATAATAATATTTACTGAAAAGATAATTTTTTTCGAAAAAAATGCACAGATTGATATTTTTTTTGTACCTTTGCAGCCTGTAAAAAAACAAAGTAAACTGATACCTATACTAAAAATGGGACTGTTACAAGAAAGATGTAAGCAATATCGTGAGCCCCAAGAGTTCATGGCAAAAGGTGTGTATCCCTATTTCCGCGCCATCACCAGCAAGCAAGGAACGGAAGTGGAGATGGAAGGACATAAGGTTTTGATGTTCGGTTCTAATGCCTACACAGGCCTCACGGGCGACCAACGCATCATCGACAAGGCCAAGGAGGCTCTCGACAAGTACGGATCAGGTTGTGCCGGAAGTCGGTTCCTCAATGGCACACTCGACCTGCACGTGCAGTTGGAAAAAGAAATAGCCGAGTATATTCATAAAGACGATTGTCTATGCTTCTCCACCGGATTCTCTGTCAACCAAGGGGTTCTGGCCCAGGTGGTGGGCAAGGGCGACTATATCATCTGCGACGATCGCGACCATGCCAGTATTGTCGATGGCCGCCGCTTGTCGTTCGCACGCCCGCTGCACTATAAGCACAACGATATGGCCGACCTGGAGCGCATTCTCCAGTCGTTGCCCGAAGAAGGCGTGAAGCTCATCGTCGTCGACGGTGTCTTCTCGATGGAGGGCGACTTGGCCGACCTTCCCACCATTGTCAGTATGAAACACAAGTATGCCAACGTTGCCATCATGGTCGACGAGGCTCATGGCATCGGTGTCTTCGGACGGCAGGGTAGGGGCGTATGCGACCACTTCGGCGTCACCGACGATGTAGACCTCATCATGGGAACCTTCTCGAAGAGCTTGGCCAGCATTGGCGGATTCATCGCTTCCGACTTCGACACCATCAACTGGCTACGCCATTCGTGCCGCACCTATATCTTCAGCGCATCGAACACGCCTGCCGCCACGGCAGCTGCTATGGAAGCCCTGCACATCATCCAGCAAGAGCCCGAACGCATTGAGAAACTTTGGAAAGTAACCAACTATGCCTTGCGCCGCTTCCGCGAAGAGGGCTTCGAGATTGGCGAGACGGCCAGCCCCATCATCCCGCTCTATGTGCACGATGTGGAGAAAACATTCGTCGTGACGAAGCTGGCCTTCGATGCCGGTGTGTTCATCAATCCCGTCATACCGCCAGCCTGTGCTCCTCAGGACACGCTGGTGCGGTTCGCTCTGATGGCTACTCACACCGAAGAACAGGTGGAACGTGGTGTCCAGGCCCTCAAAAAGGTATTCCGCGAGCTTGATATCATAAAATAATTGGTTAAAAGCTTGCAGCATTCGAAAAAAGTGAGTACCTTTGCACCCGCATTTCAAGAAAGGCTTTCCTGAAGGCCGGAAATGCAGCGGGGTGTAGCGCAGCCCGGTAGCGCACCTGGTTTGGGACCAGGGTGTCGCAGGTTCGAATCCTGTCACCCCGACAATAGCAACAAAGGCGACCGCAAGCAGTTGGCTTGGCGGTCGTTTTTTTTCTTTATACCTATTTATATATATAAGAAAGATGGGCATCAGTAAGTGGATAGGAGGATTCCTCGGATTTATGACAGGCGGACCGTTGGGTGCGCTCTGGGGCTTTGTCATGGGCTGGCTCTACGAGAAAGGCATGGAGCAGCGCAGCTTAGGCGGCGATTCGGAAGGCTATAGCTATCAGACAGACAGTTCAAGCGGCAGCTATGGCAGTTCGTACGAAGACAGGTACGGCTCGGCAGGTGTCAACATGGGCGACCGCAACAGCTTTCTTTTCAGCATCTTGGTATTGGCATCCTACATCATCCGGGCCGACGGCAAAGTGATGCACAGCGAGATGGAGCATGTCAGGAGCTTCCTGCGGACCAACTTCGGAAACGACGCATTGCAGCAGGGCGAGGAAATTCTGCGCCGACTGTTCGACCGTCAGAAGCAGATGGAGAGCCAACTGCGAGGTTCGTACGACGACATCGTGATGCAGAGCTGCCGTCAGATAGCCACCAATCTCTCCTACGGGCAGCGTCTGCAGCTCTTGGCCTTCATGGCAGGCATCGTCCGCGCCGATGGCATCATCGACAACCGCGAGGTGGACGCCATGAGAAAAGTGGCACGGGCTATGCGCCTGAACGACAAAGAGGTAGACTCGATGCTCAATCTTCGCGACGCTTCCACCAGTCTGGAGGCGGCATATAAGGTATTAGAGATAGCCCAGACAGCATCCGACGACGAAGTGAAGAAGGCCTATCGCCGCATGGCCCTGAAGCATCATCCCGACAAGGTTGCAGCCTTGGGAGAAGATGTCCGTAAGGCTGCCGAGAAGAAATTCCAGGAAATCAATGCCGCCAAGGACTTGATCTACAAGTCGCGTGGATTATAGTTGAAATGCCCAACACCTCACCAAAACAGCCTAAAAGCCTTTGTAGACGGGCGTTCTGGATGGTGAGGTACCCACAAAGCACCTCACCAGACACCTCACCAGACACCTCACCAAACAGCTCATCAAACAGCTCACCCCAAAAAGAACCCAATTCTGAGAGGATGGTGGGGGCTATGGTGAGGTCTATGGTGAGGTATTGAAACAACCCCTCACCATCCGAATCCCCCATAAACAGAGCGATTCAAGGCCTTTTGGTGAGGTGTTGGGTGTATTCCCGACAAAAATAAATTGAAGGAAAACAGTACATTTGCCAGAGATGGTCTCTGACCCTATCAGAGACCATCAATGACAGGGTAAGAGACCATCTTTGATAGGGTCAGAGACCATCAATGACAGGGTCATTGACCATCTTTGATAGGGTCAGAGACCATCTCTGATAGGGTCAGAAACCATTAGTGACCGATAAGAATATAGCTGTCTTGTTTGTTCAAGAGCCTGCAAATACGTTAGATGGGTTTACGGACGTTCTTCACAATATAGTTGACCACGGGGAACTCCTGTCCGCCCACCTTGACGCTGTAGCGGCACATGTTCCAGTCGAACATCGGCACGTCGCCCAAGTGCTTCGGCAGCGGCACAGTGCCGGTGACGGTAGTGCCATAGCCGGTGGTGTACGTGCTCGACCACGAATGGTTGTAGCCCATGCCGAAACCAGCCTTGATGGTGTGGTTGAAGGCACCGACAAAGCCGACGAGCGACATGTCGAGGCTGAAGGTGTTGGTCGTCGTGGTGGAGTTCTCACGGCTCACCTCGATGGAGAACGACTTCGTTCCGTCCGATCCGGTCGTCGAATACTGGTCTTTGTTGTTGTTGCTCCAGATGATGTTCGTCGTCGTCTCCACTTTGTCGGGATTGTTCAGATAGGTGAGAGGATCGCCCGGTGTGTGAGTGAAGATAGAGCTGATATCGGGAATGTCGTCGCGGTCGCCGCGCAGCAGCATATAGTCGGTCTGTGAGAGTTCCAGGTCGCGAGGATAGGAGGGTGCACCGCAGACAACGGTCATGCCGATGTTGTCGGGATCGTTGCTCTCGATACACTCGTAGGTGTAGAGCCATACCGGCGTCATCGTCAGTCCCACCTTGTTGTCGCGTCCGGCAGCACAGCCCGACTCGAAGGCGTAGGTAGTGCCTTCAGAGACGCTCTTCTCCCAGTCGTAGCTGATGTTCGTCTCAAACTCGAAGCCATATTTTCCGATCTCAACACCGAACACCGAAACCTTATTCTCCTGCTCGTAGCCGAAGATCACCTTGGCCGATGTACCGTTCGAGTTCTCCGTCACTTCGGTAGAGCTGCTGCTCGTAACCCATTCTGTCGAAGGCGCTATCTCACCATAGTCGTAGTCTTCGCCGGCATTGTCATAACCCGGCGGCACCTTACCCCAGTAGGGAGCAGCGGCCAGCGCGAACTTGATGCGCGGCTCGCTCATCGTGGCCTGGCACGAGACAAACTTATAGCGGCGGGTGTCGATGTTGGTATAAGAGGTAGCACAGAAGGCGGGCAGCACGGCACCAAAGTGGTGGTCGCCGTCTTTCGTCCAATTGCAGACCGAGCCTACAACACCGTTGTGCAGCTCTTTTCGATTCATTTTCTCTACATTGCCCTGAACGATATGGGGTGTCAACAACTCGGCAACGGCATAGATGCCACGTCGGTGCCAGTCGCCGGCGCTGCTGGTCCAACTGGAGGATGCAAAGTTGGCCACGCGAACGCCACAATAAGCCAGCTGTTCGTAGCCTTCCGGAAGGTCGTCGGTGAAACGGCCTACGGCAACACCATCGCTGGGAATGGCAGCATCCAGCACCGTTCCATCTTCCTTATAGCTACTGATGTTGACGGGTTCAAACTCGTTTCCGTCGTTCAGGCGGTACAGTCCATTGCGCAGCAAGATGTCAGGACGAGCACCCATGCCTTGCGTATGTACCACAGCGATGGTACTGTTGATGTGAGTGCCGCTGGCGTCGTGGTCCATATTGCTCAGTTGATATTTCGGTGTCTCCTCAAATCGGATTGCTTCTTGCAGATTGTTGCTGCTGCCTCTATGCAACAGCGAGAAGAAAGATTTCTCGTTCTTTGCCATCGAGCGATTAGGAACGACGAGGCAAAGCACATCCTTACCAGCATTAGTGATGTCGTCGAATTTGATATCAAGGAAAGGTGAGACATTTTGCAGACCGGCATGGGGCAGGCTGCCGAAATAGTCGGTGGCATCGTCAATCTGTTCGTGTTTGTCTGCATCCAGCTTGTTGATGTCGTCAAGCAGCACACGCACCTTTGTCTGGTTGTTCTCCCAGAATATCAAGCCTAAGTCGGCAAGGCCATTCTCGTTGAGGTCGCCCACGCAAGCTCGCACACAGTCGGTCGTGAACTGACGCTGAGCCATGATGGTAGCGTAGTCTGTGCCGTCAAGCACCATCCATTTGTCGCAGAAACCTACTACCACGTCGTCCACTCCATCGTTGTTGAAGTCAGCACAGAGCAGGTTCAGGCGCTTCATATAGAACTCGTTGTAGCGCAGTTCTTCCGTCCAGAAGTCTTCTTTTTCACTGTCGAAAGCTACCATCTGATAGGTACCTGGAAGCGTGATGGTCCGCTGACATGCAAAGTCGGTGTCGGCATTGCCGAAGACTTCCAGGATGAGTTGACCGTCCCGGCCTTCGAGGTCACGTACCATTAAGTGGCCGTCGGTCGAACCGTCGGACTGATAATCATGAATGGTCGCGTCATAGCTTAACTTCAGCGTGCAGTAAGTGCCGTCAGCTACCTTCTGCTGGCATAGTTTCTTCAGGCGTGTGCGGTTCATCCGTTCACCCTGCTCGTTTTTAATCCAGTCGCCTTCCGGCTGTTTCTGTGTAATGGTGCCGTCGTTGGCATTCACGAAGACGGTGCCATAGTAGCTTTCGTCTAAATTAAACGTACCGTCCCATCCCATGCACTTCTGTCCCGTCACGTCCATCACAATCTGCTTGGTCGACTGGTCTACGACGTAGTAGTCGCCGCAGGGCGTGCCGGTGTAGGGGTTCACCTCGCCGGTGTAGGGGTTCTCATCATCCGCACTCTCTACGCGGCGCGGGCCATTCAGCTTGCTCTGCTGAGCGTTGTAGAGCTTGCTCATCATGTCGGTGTAAGCGCTGGGAGCCGGACGGACACCACGCACATGCACGGCGGCATAGCTGGCCAGTCCGTTCTCTGGCTTGGCACTGCCCGGTGCATCGCCGTTGATGGTGGCTGCCGTGGTGCCGTTGCTGATTTTCAAGAAGATGGCTTTCTGCTTTTCGCGGGTAGCGGTAAGGATAAAGCCGCTGTTGGTGTCGGTGATGACGCCGTCTTCGCCGATATAGCCTTTCGGCCTGATGCTCAGTTGCAGCGAGTCGGGGTTGGCGTTGCGTTTGTCGCGGAAGGCATCGCTGTCGCCCTTGCCGGCGCGCTTCATCTTGTCGCCTACCACCTCATAGCCGCCCAGGTTGCGCACCACCTGTTCCAGCTCGCTCAGCGAGGGGAGCGCCCAGCCTTCGGGCAATGCCTTGCGTGCGGCAGCGTAGGTGTAGTAGACATCGTCGTCGCTGACCACCATCGCCATGTTGTTCGACTCGCCGTTCTGCTTGGCACTGGCCCAGTCGGCCGTCTCGTTGCCGTAGAAGATGGATACGTCGCTCTGGCTCTTGAGGTCTTCTGCCATCCAGAGCAGGCCGCCCGCCTCGATGATGGGGTAGCTGTTGCCCGACTTGTCGACACAGGGATAGAAGTAGAAGGGAATGCTGTGGCTTCGTTCCGGAGCATTTACGACGATGGTTGTCATCTGTCCGCAGGAGGCTTCAAAGCGCAGGATGTCGCCTTCGTAGAAGTTCATCCGCACCACATTGGCTGATGCCTCCAATCGTCCATTTTCGCCCATTTCATCGCTATTTTCCGGTTTTGCCGTCGTCGTTTCCTTCACGGGCAGACTCAAGTTGGCCCACTGGGCGGCACCACCTAAAGCAATGTGGCTGGCCGACCGCGAGCCGCCGCAAATCCATCGCGTGCTGGCTTTGATGCCCCGTCCCTCTATATTAACAAGGTATATACCGGGGTGCTGCGAGGGAATGAAGGCTGTGTTGCGCCCTTTCTCTACGTTGAGCGTTGCCGTTTCGAGCAGCTTGCCGTCGGTGGTGCAGATGCTGATGCGCACCGGGCCGGCCTCTTGGGCGTCGAAGATGAGCGTACCGTCGGCCATCGAGGGATTAGGCGTCAGGATGGGCTGTGTGATACTGACCGTCTCTCTGACGTTCTCGATGGCTGTAGCCACCGCATTGGGATCGACGAGCCGCAAGATGTCCGTGCCGTTGAGCGTCACGGGCGTAATGTCGGTGTGCGTCAGGTTGGTCACGGTCACCGTCTCCACCGTCGAGCCTTCGCCGTCGGGCGAGAAGGTAATGTCAATCGGATTTACCCCTCCCAACACATTGATTGGGAAGAGCATCGCCGCTAAAGCGACAAGAAAAGTGTACTTTGCTCTCATAATCTCTTATATTTTAAGGGTTGAATCATAGCGCAAAGTTAAGCAATTCGTATCATATCTCCAAAAAACAGGGTGTGGAGTTTTCGCTGTCAAGCGAAAACTCCACACTATTTCTTCAAAACTCCACACCGTTTTTGTCAAAACTCCACACTGTAGGAGGCGTGACCTGCGGTGAATGCGGCGTTTTTGGAAAATGGTGATTATAGCGACCGTCGATAGTCGGTGACGCTTGTTCCGCCGAAGCGCCGGAACTGCTGGTAGAAGAAGCTTCGGTCGTTGAAACCGCACATTTTGGCTATCTCGGTGGTGGTCAGCCCAGGGTGTTGCTTCATCAGAAGCTTGGCCTCGTCGATGCGCCGACGTACACGCCAGGTGCGGAATTCCTCACCCACGACATCGTGGAAATACTGGTGCAGCTGGTCGGTTGTCATGTCCAACTGCATGGCTATCTCCTTGACAGCCTGGTCGTTGTTGAGATAGCCCTTGTTCTTGATCCACACCTCGAGCTTGGTCAGGTTCTCGTCTTGCTGCGCTTTCGCGGCCTTCGGTCGTTCCATGTTAGGATAGATGGCGGGCAGGATGATGGGCGCACTGAGGCCGTAGTTGATGAAACTGGCGGCAAAGAGCGCGTAGAAGATGGCTAAAGCCACGGTAAGGCAGAGGTCGACCATCCTGTTGTTGAACACCATGAGCAGCGAAAGCAGACCGACGACAAGCGCAAACCAGAAGATGACGAATATCCATCGCAGTCCGCGCTCTATCTCGTCTTCTTCGTAATACTGGCTCACCTGCTGCAGAAACACCCGTCGACCCTTCAGGAACCACTGCGTATAGAACGCCAACTGCAGGAGATAGATGATGATGCAAAGCTCGTAGACGTAGAGGAACGCATGCTCATCGAGCAAGCAGAAGCCGCCGACGAGCAACGCCTCGACGGCGACGATGGCGCCCATCTGTATGACGATGTTGCGCCACGTCACCTGTTCGGGTCGTATCAGCACCATGATGGCCATCGTGAAGAGCATGGCCTGCAGATAGCTGACGGCCAAGGCCAGACACGGTCCGAGAAAGCTGACCGTGCCGCGGTTGTCGTAGCCCACCTGCAGCAGATTGAAAACACCCAATAAGATAACGGCTCCCGTGAGCGTTCGCTTCGCCTTGCGATACTTGACAGCCCGTCCGTCGGCGGGTGTCTTGACGAAGGCGAGAATCAGTCCGGTGATGAGCATGCTATATGCCGCCGCCACCATTATATATAGGTATATACTCTCGATGGTCATCATGGTCGTTGAGTTGGATGAGATGGTCAGCAGGTGGCAGGCCAGGGCTTCAGCTGCTTGAAGAAGTCGTTGCCCTTATCGTCGACGAGGATGAAGGCGGGGAAGTCTTCCACCTCAATCTTCCAGATGGCTTCCATGCCCAGCTCGGGATATTCGACACACTCGATTGACTTGATGCTCGACTGCGAGAGCACTGCTGCCACACCGCCGATGCTGCCGAGATAGAAGCCGCCGTGCTTCTTACAAGCGTCGGTGACTACCTGCGAGCGGTTGCCTTTGGCAATCATCACCAACGAAGCACCATGATCCTGGAACTCATCCACATAGGGATCCATGCGGTTGGCCGTAGTCGTACCCATCGAACCGCAGGGATAGCCTTCGGGCGTCTTGGCCGGTCCGGCTTAGAGTACGGGGTTGTCCTTGTAATACTGCGGCATCTACTAAACGGCATAGAGGCGAGCCTTCAGCTTGGCATGAG